>JALHNK010000011.1 GCA_022843565.1 Phycisphaerales bacterium | reverse complement strand
TCGCGGGCAATCAACTCACGGTGACCGACTCGGCGGGCACGCCGATCCCGCTGAACGTCGCCGAGGCGTGCTCGGGCATGCGGATGGTGATCGCGTTTGTGGCGCTGGGGCTGGCGGTGGCGCTGGTGGCGGTGAAGCCCTGGTGGCAGCGCGTGTTGCTGCTGGTGCTTGGCGTGCCGGTGGCGCTGCTGATGAACATCATCCGCGTCGCGGTCCTGGGCATCGCATCGCTGAAGGACCCGAATCTCGCCGGCGGCGGGGCGCACATGTTCATCGGCACGCTGCTGCTGATCCCCGGCTTCCTGCTGTATCTGGGGATCGTCTGGGCGTTGAAGCGCGCGGTGGTCGAGCCGGCGGTCGCCAAGCCGAAGAAGACCAAGCCCCAGCCGGCGGCGGGGACCGCGACCCGTGCGCGCGGCGCCGCCCCGATTCAGATCAACTGGCGAAGTGTCATGTCGCCGCAGGCGATCACGGCGGTGGCGTTGCTACTGGTCTCGGCGGTGTCGATCACCACGGCCGTCAGCGCGCTGAAGCTGTATCTGAAGAAGCTGCCGATCAACCCGCCGGACGGGCGCGTGGTGAGCGCGGTGCCGAAGGAGACGACGAACTGGATCGCGCGTGGCAAGGACGTGCAGATGTCCCAGGAGATCGTGGAGGAACTGGGGACGCAGAACTATCTGTCGCGCTGGTACACGCAGAAGACCGCGGCCGAGGGCGAGAAGCCGCGGACGGTGGAGCTGCACCTGGCGTATTACACGGGGATGATCGATACCGTGCCGCACGTGCCGGATCGCTGCATGGTGGGCGCGGGGTGGAGTCTGGACAGCACGCCGACGGACGTGCCGGTGCCGCTGGATATGACGTCGATGGTGCCGGTCGCGTCGCCGGTGAACCCTGAGTGGGCCAACCAGGTGTACACGGCCCGAGCGGGGGCGCTGCGGGTGCTGATGCCTCGCGCTCCGGAGCAACTCCGGTTTCGCGTGACCCAGTTCACCGGCCCCGGGCAGAGCGGCTCGCTGTACGCGGGGTACTTCTTCATCGCCAACGGCGGGCACGTGAGCTCGCCCGAGGGTGTGCGCACGCTGGCCTTCGAGCTGACCAACGACTACGCGTACTACCTGAAGGTGCAGATCAGCTCCAGCGAGGTCAAGAGCAAGGAAGAGCTCGCGGCTCTGGCCGGCTCGCTGATGGACGACCTGCTTCCGGAGATCATGCGGTGCGTGCCGGATTGGAGCGAGGTCTATACCGGCGATTTCCCGCCGGACAACCCGCGGAACAAGAACAGAACGAAGCAACAGTGACCGCCCTTTCGCGCAGCGGTGCGCCGGCGGCGATGGATGATGACGATCGGATCGTGACTCGAAGTACTCACTCGTGAAGGGCAGAACGATGGCCTCCCAAGTCAATAAAAAGTTCGTGATCGCTCTCAGTGCCGGGCTTCTGTGCGTGTGCCTGGGCGTGGGCGCGGCGTATGTCTTCCTCGGCTCGAAGTCCGCGGCGGACAACATCCGCCAGGGCGACACTGCGGCGGCAGCCGGGGACTGGGACAAGGCGATCCGGTTCTACGGCAACGCCGTGAACAAAGAGAAGACGAACACCGCGTACCTGGAGAAGTGGATCGACGCGATGGCCAAGTCCACGCCGGCGACGCAGCAGCAGTATCAGGAGCGCCTGACGCGCGAGTACGTCGCGGCGATGATGCAGCTGGCGACGGTCCGCCGCACGGACGTGAAGTCGCACAGCGCGTTCCTTGGCGCGATGCTCGAGGACATGCGCCGCGCGCAACGCGACGCGGTGAGCTGGAACAACTACGTGACGGAAATCGAGAAGGCGATGCGGCTGTTCCCGGATTCGGACGCGAATCGCGAGCAGCTCCGGCGGTTCCGCGGCGTTGCGCGCTCGCAGATGGTGATGAGCCGCATCGAGCTGAAGCCGCAGGACTACGCGCAGATGGTCGAAGACCTTCAGGTCGCGCTGAAGCTGGATCCGAAGGACTCCGAGGCTGCGGTCGCGATGGCGCAGCTCAAGCTCAACGAGATGGCCAATGCGCGCCGTGGCAGCAACGACGTGGTTGCTGATCAGTTGCTGGCTGAAACGAGGAAGATTCTGTCAGACTTCATCGCGCTCAGCCCGCCCGGCGCCGAGGCTCAGGTGCTGCTCTCGCAGGTGAACATGCGAGAGGCCGCGCGCTTGGACAAGGGCAAGTCCAAGCCGATGGTGCTGGCGATGAGCCAGCAGGCCGAGGGGTTGCTCGCGATCGAGTCCGTGCTGAAGTCTGATCCCAAGACGGTGCGTTCACAGACGGCGATCAGCGCGATCTATGTGTACCTGGCGACAAACCCGCCCGAAGGTTTCTTCGAGAAGGTGATGTCGGTCTTTGATCACATGATCAAGGGGCAGCCCAATAGCGCGCTGCTGCGGGCCCAGAAGGCCGACATGGCCCTGGACGCGCTGAACCGCCCGGTCGAGGCCGAGGCGTTCTTTGGCGAGCTTGAGAAGATGCCCAACGTGCCGCTGTCGGTCGAGGGGCTGGCGCTCTTCTCGCTGCGCAACGCGGCAGTGGCGCGTCAGGCCGACGCGGCGCTGGCGCAGTGGAACAAGGCGGCGACCGACGGCAAGGCCGATGAGGCGACGAAGCACCTGGACCGTGCCAAGGGGTATCGCGAGGCCTATGCCAAGAAGGTCGGCAGCGCCGCGGACCCGGCGCTGCTGATGCTGGACGCGAAGATCGCTGACGCCGCGGGTGATGGCACGCGCGTGCGGCAGTTGCTGACGGAGTACAACGACCGGACGGACAACAACGACCAGCGCGGGCTGTTCATGCTCGCGCGGGTGCTGTATCGCCAGGGCAACATCGGCGGCGCCAAGCAGCAGCTCCAGCGGATGAACGACATCAAGCGTCCGACGCTCGACTCGCTGCGGATGCTGGCGCAGATCGAGGTGCAACAGCAGAACTACCCGGCGGCGATCGCGATCATCGAGCAGTTGCTGGCCGACGACCCGAGCAACCCCGAGTTCCAGAACCAACTGTCCCAGATCAAGCTCATCTCCGACGGCAGCAAGAGCGCCGACCCGTGGATCCGCGACTTCAACAGGCTCGAGACCATGCTGATGGAGACGGCGCCGGACATCGAGGCCGCCAAGCTTCTCGCGGCGGACCTGGTCAACCGCGCCGATGATCCGCAGCGGCTCAACGCGACGGTCCAGCGGGCGATCCGCCTCAACGACATGGCGACGGCGAAGATCGGCGTCGACAAGATTCTGGCCAAGAACCCGACCGATGAGGCGACGCTGAGGCTCAAGGCGCTGATCGAGTCGCCGGACCCGCTGGCCGACGCGATCAAGGAGATCGAGAAGAGCGACCTGCCGGAGCTGAGCAAGCTCATCCGCATCGCGATCATGCAGGAGCAGAGCGGCAAGCGCGAGGAAGCCGCGGCGACCTTCGACAAGGCCGAGAAGCTCGCGCCCGATGATCCGACGGTGCTGGCGGTGCGGTTCGAGAACGCGATCGCCGGCAAGCGGACGGAGGAAGCGGCCAGGATCGCCGAGAAGGCGGCCGCAAAGAACATCGACGCGTTCAACGGCAAGACGTACCAGATCCGCGTGCTGCTGCTGGAGGGCAAGGTGCAGGACGCACTGCGCATCGCCCAGGAGCTGACGGAGAAGGACAAGCTGAACCCGTTGCCCTGGAGGTTGCTCGGTGAGGCGCGGATGGCGGATCGGCAGTTCGAGGGCGCTCGCAACGCGCTGACGCGCTCGCTGCAGATCAAGAACAACGACCCGCGGGCGGCGCTGCTGCTGGCCCGCACGCAGCTCAGCCTGGGCCAGAACGCCGAGGCCCTGCGTGAAGCACGCGAGCGGAACCGGCTGGTCGGTGGCGACCCGGAGTTCTCGAGCCTGCTGCTGGACATGGAGTTTGACTTTGGCGATCGCGATGCCGCGATCGTGCGTCGCCAGCGGATCTTTGACGGCGACCCGACGAACCTGATCAACACCGCGAAGCTGGCGGAGTGGTACGTGCGCCTGCGGAAGCCCGAGCAGGCGGCGGTGCCGATCGCGAAGCTGAGGGAATCGAAGGCGACGGCGATCCAGGTGCTGGACGCGGCGCAGGCGATCCTGGCGGGGAAGAAGGATGAGGCGCTGCGGTTCGCGGACGACTTTGTCGAGGCGAACAAGGCCGGCGCCAAGGGCGCTGACGGCTACCTGGCGTTCGCGTTCGCGCTGCGGAACCTGGGCTTCGGCGACCTGACGATGGAGATCCTCGAGCGGGCCCGGGCGGCGCAATCGCCCGATCGCATGGAGGCCGATCGCACGATCGGCGACCTTCAGTTCTCGGCCAACGAGTTCGAGAAGGCCATCGTGGCCTACGAGCGCGTGCGTGCGGCGATCAAGGATGATGACAGCCAGCTCCTGCTGAAGCGCATCGTCGAGTGCCACACGCGCCTCGGCCAGTTTGACAAGGCGGCGGCGCTGCTGGCCCAGGCCAAACCCGGCGGGGCCGACGTGTTCCAGATCCACCTGCTGACCGCGGAGGTCCAGGCGGGGCTCGGCGACAAGAGCAAGGCCCGCGCGGCGCTCGACGCCGCGGTGAAGGCGGCACCGGCCCAGCCGGTGACGCTGTACAAGCGAGCGCAGTTCAACATCACCGATGAGAAGTACGTCCGCGACGCGGAGCAGGACCTGACCGAGTGCCTGCGGTTGAACTCACGGTTCTTCCCGGCGCGCCGGATGCTGGCCAACTCGTTCGCGAGACAGGGCAACACCGACAAGATGCTCGCCCTGATGGAAGAAGGCATCAAGGCCGACTCGTCCAACGAGGAGGCCCGCGTGCTGCTGATCCGGGCGCTCCAGCAGCTCGGCCGATCCGAGCGTGCGAACGCCCTGGCGATCGAGGCCATCGAGGAAACCAAGGGCGACCCGCGTTGGTACAGCATCGCGGCGGACCTGTTCCGGTCGCAGCGAGACTTCGCCCGAGAGGCGGGGATGCTCGGGAAGGTCTGGGACCAGGCCAAGACGCCGCAGGTCGCCGGCCGATACGTGGACTGCCTGCTGCGGCTGAGTCCGCCGGATGTCGCCAAGGCCGAGCAGATCCTCGCGACACCGGAGCTGAAGGCCGACGAGAGCGGCCCGATGCTGCTGTCGAAGGCTCGCGTGGCCCAGGCGCAGGGCAAGCCGGCGGATGCCGAGCGGCTCGCCGCCAGCGCGATGAAGTTCCTGAACCCCGCGGTGCTCGACGAGACGACGCGGTTCACTGATGAGGTGGGCGCGGCGCTCGGCGGAACCGAGGCGGCGATCCGATTCCTGGCGGCTCGGACGCCGGCCGAGGGCTGGACCGAGCAGATGCGATTCCAGCAGGCCCGCCTGGCGGCCCTTCTGCCGAACAAGCGTGCAGATGGCATCAAGAAAGTCGAGGACTTCGTCGGGACATCGACGGACGCCAAGACCAAGCTCGCGGCCCTGACCTTCCTCGCGGAGATCAGCTATTCACAGAAGGACTACGAGCGTTCCGCGGCGTTCTTCAAGCGCTGCCTGGACATCACGCCCGAGGACCCGAAGCTCTTGAATAACATCGCGTTCCTCCTGTCGAAGTACCTTGATCGCGCGTCCGAGGCGCTCCCGCTGGCCGAGAAGGCGTTCGCCGCGGCCAAGGACAACCCCAGCTACGCCGACACGCTCGGCTCGGCGTACTTCAAGCTCAAGCAGTACGACAAGGCCGAGACGGCGTTCCTCCGGTCGCGCGGCGTCGCGGAAGACGCGATCTCACGCACGCCGGCGACGCTCCATCTGGCCGAACTCCGCCTCGTACGCGGCGAACGCACCACCGCCGAGGCACTGCTGCGCGAAGTGCGGACGTGGGCTGTGGAGGATCCCCGCATCCTTGAGCAGCACGGCGACGAACTGAAGTCGATCGAGGACCGCGTTCGTGCCGCCCCCTGACAAAGCACGATCGCGCAAGTTTCGCGTCCGGGATTGTCGTTGGATTCTTGAGTGATTGCAAGGGGGCGTGCCGAACGCCCGATCTTTGTGAGACATCGAAGTTGATAGTTGATATCACGCCGGCGTGCTTGCTCTCAGAGCCGCACGGCGTGCGAACGAAGGACTGATTATGACGACCGCACCACTTCCGATCCGACCCAGCGCGCTGGCGAACGCTCCCGCTCGCCCGGCGAGCACCACCGGCGGTGGCGCCCCGGCCACCGTCACGCTCGATCCGGTGCGGATCCTGCGGAAGTACAAGTGGCTGCTCTTGTTCGCCGCTGGCACGGGCGTGGCGCTCGGCGTGGTGGCCAACGAAGTGCTCAAGCGCACCAGCCCTGTCTGGCGTTCAACGTCGACCTATCAGGTCTTCCCGCCCGTGCGATCGGTGCTCGAGGCCGACGCCGCGGCGACGGATCGCGAAGAGTTCGAGCGATTCGCGATGACCGAGTCGCGCGTGCTGACGGCCGACCGCACGCTTCGAGACGCGGTCGAGCGCAACGCGCAGCTCCGCGAGCAGACGGTGTGGGCGCAGCAGTTCTACAAGGAAGACCCGTCCAACGGCCAGAAGGTGATGCTGATCTCCGACGCGGTGAACAACCTCCGCGAGATGGTGAGCGCTCGCTCGATCGCGGGCACCTCGCTGATGGAGCTGTCGGTGAGCGGGCCGGTCCGCGAGGATGTCGCGGTCATCGCCTCCGCGGTGCACACGTCGTACTTCGAGGATCTTCGCAACCGGAACCGCAACGCCGCGGGCGACCGCAAGGGCCCGCTTGAGGCCGAGCGTTCGCGTTTGCAAACCGAAATCGACACGCTCGCTCGCAACGAGCAGGAAATCATCGAACGCAACAAGATCACCGCGATGGGCGAGCAGTCCTCGGGCCTGCTCAACCGCGAGATGATGCTGAACTCATCGATCTCCGAGGCCGAGCAGCGCATCCAGTTTGCCCAAACGCAGTTGAAGCGGGTCGAGGAGCAGCTCAAGCGAGACGGCGGCGTCGCCTATTCCGACGAGCAGCGGGCGCAGGCCGAACGCCAGCCGGTGATCCAGTCGATCAAGACGAGACTGAACGATCTGCAGGCCGAGGACGAGTCGTTCGCGCAGCGCGGCTACGGCGCGAACCACAAGGACCGCATCGCCCTGCGCACCCGCGTGGACGCCGTGAAGTCTCAGTACGACTCGGAGCTGGCCAAGGAGCTGGAGAAGATCTTCCTGGAGGACAAGGACCGCACCGAGCAGTCGCTGCGACAGGCCCAGGCGGCGCTGGCCGAGCAAACGCGCCAGCGCGACGAGGTGCGACTTGAGCTGCAACGCTCCACCGCCGCTCGCACCCGACTGGACGACATCCGCAACAACAAGGACATCATCCGCCGCCGGCTGGACGAGATCTCGTCGGCGCTGCGAGAGATCCAGCTCCTTGACGAGCTTGTGCGTGGTGAGCGCATCGGGCGCATTCGCCGCCTTGAGGCCCCGCGCACCCCGGACGCCCTGTCGTTCCCGCGACTGACGATCATGGTGCCGCTGGGCGTGGCGCTGCTGGTGGGCCTGACCGGCGCGGGCATCGTGCTGCGCGAGGCGCTGGACCAGCGAGTCCGCGGGCCGGCGGATATCGGCGTCATCCCGCGCATCAAGCTCCTGGGCATCATCCCGCTTGCGGGCGAGGACCCGACGCGCCCGGCGAACGTCGAGACCGCGTTCCGCGATGCGCCCACGGGCGCCGTGAGCGAGGGCTTCCGCCAGCTCCGCGCGAACATCGTCAAGCGCATGAACCAGATCGGTGCCAAGTCGCTCATGGTGATCTCGGGCAACCCCGGCTCGGGCGCGACGACCACCGCGACGAACTTGGCCATGGGCTTCGCCGCCAGCGAGCTGCGCGTGCTGCTCATCGATGCCAACTTCCGCAAGCCCGGCCTGCACAAGGTTCTGAAGCTCAGCGAGGGACCGGGCCTGGCCGATGTGCTGGCCCGCAAGTCCGAGCTCAAGAGCGCGATTCAGGCCACCGCGTTCCCGAACCTCTCGCTCCTCTCCGCCGGCTCGGGCGCCAATCGCGCCGTGCCCGAGCGACTGCCGACCGACTCGATGTCGCAGATCATCCGCGAGTCCGGCGAGTCGTTCGACCTCATCATCATCGATGTCGCACCCGGCGTCGTCTCCAGCGATGGCGTCGGCCTGGCCAACCGTTGCGACGCGACCCTGCTGGTCGTTCGCGCCAACGGCGAGAAGCGCGGCCTCGTCGCCCGCCTCCGCGATCAGCTCAGCGATTGCAAGGGCGAGCTGCTCGGTGTCGTGGTGAACGCCGTTCGCGCCAACTCCGGCGGCTACATGCGTGAGAACATCAAGACCGCCTACGAGTATCAGGTCAGCTCGAACTCGTGACGCACGCTCGGGCATGATGCTCGCGATCACCGGACTCTGTGCCTGAGGCTCCGCGAAGGCACCGGTGGCGGGCTCACCCATCGAGCGTCAACGACCGGGCGAATCTGAAGGCTCGCCATCGCCCGCGTCCCGGCGTCGCTACGTTTGGCCCTGATGACCCCCGCTTCGAGTCAATCGTGAGTGACGCAACGAAACATCCCGCGAGCAGGCGTTGTCTGGTCACCGGCGGCGCCGGCTTCATCGGCTCGCACCTGGTCGAGCGATTGCTTTCGCGCGGCGATCACGTCACCGTCGTTGACGATCTCTCCACCGGGCGAGATTCGAACCTGCCGCCGAGCGCGCCCGGCCTGCGCTTCGTCCGCGCCGGGTTGAGCCAGACGCTGCCGACACTCGCGAGTGAAGTCGCCGCCGGGCAGGAGCCGTTTCACGAGGTCTACCACCTCGCCGCCGCCGTGGGCGTCAAGCTCGTCATCGATGATCCGATCGGCTCGATCGAGACCAACGTCGCGCAGACTGGCGAGCTGCTGCGATTCGTGCAGCGGGCCTGCCCGCGCGCGGCGCTGCTCATCGCCAGCAGTAGCGAGGTCTACGGCAAGAGCGACCGCATCCCCTTTCGCGAAGATGACGACGTCACCTACGGCCCCACCACCAAGTCACGCTGGTCCTACGCGTGCAGCAAGGCGATCGACGAGTATCTGGCCCTGGCCTATCACCAGCAGCACGGGCTTCGCGTCGTCATCGCGCGGTTCTTCAACACCGTCGGCCCGCGGCAGGTCGGCGACTACGGCATGGTCCTGCCGCGATTCGTCGAGGCGGCCCTGGCGGGGACTCCGATCATCGTCCACGGCGACGGCCGCCAGACGCGCTGTTTCTGCGATGTTCGCGATGTCGCCTCGGTGCTGCCGCGGATGCTGGGTGAGCCGGCGTGCGTCGGACGGGTGTTCAATCTCGGCGGCGATCGCTCGATCTCGATGATCGATCTGGCCAGGGCGGTGAAAACCACACTCTCTTCATCAAGCGAGGTCCGACTCATTCCATACGATCAGGCGTACTCGGGCGCGTTCGAGGATCTGCGCCAGCGTGAGCCGGACCTGACCCGCCTGCGAGCGGCCGTCGGCTTTGAGCCGACATTCACGCTGGAACGCACGATCGCCGATCTTGCTCAACATCTCCGCAGTGGCGCGGCTCAAACTTCCTCCGGAATCGAGGGATCTGTTCGGTAATGCAAGGCGTCGTCAACAACCCGCCGGTCATCGACCCCGCGTCAAACGCGCTGGTCGCAGAGCGCCTCCGCCAGATCGCCCAGGACCTCGGCACGCTGGCTGAGAAGCAGCGTTCGCTCGAAGAGTCGCTCGCCTTGCCGCAGCCGACGGGCCTCTGGGACATCTTCAACGGCTACATCGGCGTCTTCATCGTCAGCTTCGTCATCACCCTGCTCGCCACGCCGATCATGCGCCGGCTGGCGATCTCCAACGGCATCATCGACCGGCCCAACGAGGCCCGCAAGATGCACAAGTTGCCGATCGCCTACCTCGGCGGCGTCGCGGTGTACCTGGGCATCGTCGGTGGCATCGGCTTCTCGTACGCCGAGCGGTATCACCATCTGCTCACTTGGCACAAGATCACTAACCCCGCGCACCTCACCCCGGACGAGACGATCGTGCTGGTGCCGATGTCGATCCTCGTCGGCCTCACGATCATCATGCTCATCGGCCTGCTGGATGACGTGATCAATGTCACGCCCTTGCAGAAGATCGGCGGGATGCTCGTCGCCGCGGCGGCCCTGGCGATGGAAGACGTCGGCGTCAAAGTCGCGCAGCAGGTGCTGACCGGTGCCGGGGCGCTGATCACCGACTCGCTGGCGACGCCCAAGGGTTGGGAGATCATCGTCAATCTGCCGTTCAATGTGCCGCTGATCGGCGGCAATATCCACCTGGACATCATCTACTGGACGGGCACCGCGGTCATCGCGATCTTCGTCCTCGGCGCGTGCAACGCGATCAACCTGATCGACGGGCTCGACGGGCTCTGCTCGGGCATCTCGGCCATCGCCGGCGCGGCGCTGCTGGTCATCGCCCTCACACTCGCCAGCTACGACCACGGCCGCCTCGACGCCGCCCGCATCGTCCTCTGCCTGGCGCTGATGGGTTCGTGCCTGGGCTTCCTGCCTCACAACTACAACCCGGCCTCGATCTTCCTGGGCGATTCTGGCTCGCTGATGCTCGGGTACCTCATCATCGTGATCGTGCTGACGCTGGGCGATACCGGGCGCACGAACCTTGTGCTATGCGGGCTGATCATCTTCGCGGTGCCGATCATCGACACCTCGCTGGCGATCGTCAGGCGAAAGCTCGCCGGGCAGTCCATCAGCGCCGCGGACGACAACCACCTGCACCACATCCTCAAACGCATGCTCGGTGTCAAGGGTGCCGTGACGGTGCTCTACGCCATGGGCGGCGCGTTCGGCGTTATGGGCATCGCGCTGCAATCGACCAAGGCAAGATTCGTCTACGCCCTCGTGCTGGTCATCGCGGCGTTCATCGGCGTCATCGCCCTGAAATCCGCCCGCAAGAAGCAGCTCGAAGAGCAAGCCGCCGCCAGCGCCGTGCCCGCCGGCGCACCGCCGATCCTCGGCGCGCCGGTCGACGGCGCAGCGCCGACGCAAGAGCCATTGCCCAAGAAGGCTTGAGCTCTCAGGGCTTCGCGTTCGCCTTCCGCTCACGCCAGATCGTGACAGCCTCGGGCTCGCGTGCGTAAAGCGGAAAGAGCTCGCTCGCGCCCGCCACAGGACCGATCGCGGCGTGGCGAGCCACGCAGCGCAGCAGCGCGACCGCGCCAAACTGTGGCGCTTGCACGATCGCACCGAGCGATCTGGCGTCATCGTGCCACCCCTTCGGCGCGTGCTCATCCATGAGGATCATGGACTCCGCGAAGCGGGGCAGCGAGCGCACCTCGTCCCAGGTCATCACGCGCCCCGGCGATGGGTCCGGCGGGCGCGTGACGAACGCGGTCGCCCCCTTGGTCGCCAGCACGACAATCGCCGGGCGCTCGGGCAGCAGACTGCGCCCAGAAACGTGCGGGTCATCGCTCGACCCCCAACCGCAGGTTGCCTCAAAGCACACCTCCGCCGCCGGCACGCCGACGCACGAAGCGCCATTGACCATCGCGATCATCTTCGCCGCGGCCACCGCCATCCGCAGCGCGGTGTAGCCGCCGGGGCCGATGTCAACGCCGACGAGCCGGATCGAGCTCCGCTCGATCGCGGCCCGATCACAGCAGCGAGCGATCGCGCTGATCAGATCGTCCTCGGTGCGCGACGATTCGGAGATCGGCTCGGACTCGATCAGCGTCGCGACACCGTTGTCGGTCCAGCCGAGTGCAACGCTCGCGGGGCCAAGATCGCCGGCGCCGGTCACGCTCCCGGGGTTCGAGTTCTCAATCGCCAGTGTGAGCACGCCGCCCGGTGTCGGCGGTGTCAGAGCGACGTTGGGCTGGCCGGTGCGCGTCGGGTGGGTCATGCGGGGCTACTTTCCGACGGGGACCGCGAAGTCTATCGGGATCATGACCTTGACCGTTGTGCCCGCGCCCCAGACTGAGTCCAGCGAGATCTCGGCCCCCAGCGCCGCGCACGCGTGCTTGACCAGCGCGAGCCCGAGGCCCGAGCCGCGCCGACCGGTGACGCCGGTGCGGGCGGTGTCCACCTGATAGAACCGCTCGAAGACGCGTTCTTGTTGCGAGAGCGGGATGCCCTGGCCACGGTCCTGCACCTCGATGATCATGCGGGCGGGGGGCCTTTCGGCGGCTGTGTCCGGCGGGAGCGAGCCGCTGTTGCCGTTGCCACCGCCGCTCGCGCTGGCGGGCGCAGCGGCGCCGAGCTTCATCCGCACCGAGATGACCGTCTGCTCGCGGGCAAACTTCGTCGCGTTGTCTACCAGATTCCGCATGATCAGGTGCAGCAGCTTCGCGTCCGTGCGGCAGCCGGTCAGAGACTGATCGATCGCAAAGTGCATCCGCAGCGAGCGCTCGGCGCAGATCGGCTCAAAGACCAATCGCAGTGAGTGCTCAAGGTCCGCAAGGTCGATCACCGCCGGGCGCACTGTCAGTTGCTGGGCCTCGGCGCGAGACAGGTCCAGCAGATCTCGGATCATCTCTTCCAGGCGCTGCACGTGCGCGGCGCAAATGCCCAGGAATCGTTCGCGCACTGAAGCGTCCTCTTCGCCGAGCGAGTCTTGCAGCGTCTCGACCGCGATGCGAAGGGCCGCCACCGGCGTGCGAAGCTCGTGGCTGGCGTTGGCGACAAACTCGCGCTGCTTCTCGACGGCGCGGGCCAGGTCGGTCACGTCGCGCAGCACGAGCACGGCCCCGAACACACCGGCGCCCCACGCCGCGGGCAGGGGTGATGCGCCGACCTCGAACGTGCGCTGGCCGTTGGAGGTGGTGAGGCTGATCTGAGCTCGCCGCTGCTCGCCCTGGCGAGCGCTGTCGTGCAGGGCCAGGAGCTCGGGCCTGGTGAACAACTCGCGGATGCTGCGCGAGGTCATCTGCCCCGGCTCCAGCGAGATGAGCCGCTCGGCGGCCCGGTTGCACAGCAGCACGCGATCGCCATCGCCGGTGACGATCACCGGCTCGGGCAGGCCGTCGATCAGCGCCTCAAGGTTGCGTGACTTCTTGAGCAGTTCCTTGATCTGGCGGCTCATCCGATCGCCCAGCGCGTTGAGCGCGCCGCGCAGCTCGTCAGTGGCACCGGACTCAACGCTCGTGCTCACCACCGGCGTTGCCGGCCCGCTGACCGGTGAGGTCATCGAGAGCAGGCGGCGCGCCTCGGCCGCGAGGGAGCGCAGGCGGCGTTGCTGGCGACGGTCGCGGACCAGGATCACCAGCGTGGGCAGCGCCCCGGCGCAGAGCGCCAGCACAGCCGCGAGGGAGACGGGCTTCACCAGCAGCGCGATCGCGATCGCGAGGCCCAGCCCCGCCCAGACCGACATCAGCAACCAGAAGACGTGCCGTGTGTTCATGGGCGAGGCGACTCTACTCCTGACACCGTGCAACGGGCGAGTCGTGCGTAGAAGATACGCACGCGCCTGGGCTCGGCATTGGCGACGGGTGTGGGCTCGACGTTCGGTTCCGGCGGAACGCGACGTCGATCAGAGCGGTGCGGAGCTCGAATCCGCCGTCACGGCGCGGCTGCCCTCAGCCTGGGGCGGGGCGTCCAGCAGTTGGTAGCCCACACCTCGGATCGTCCGGATCATCCCGCCGGCGCGTTCGAGCTTCTTGCGCAGGGCCGCGACGTGAACGTCGATCGTGCGGGAGGTGACCACGACACCCGGGCCCATGACCCGCCCGATGAGCTCGTTGCGTGAGAGCACGCGCTTCGGCGCGCCAAGCAGCGCGGCCAGCAGTTTGAACTCGGTCAGCGTCAGCTTGGTGTCCTGGCCATCGACCATGACCAGGTGGGCACCGAGGTCGGCGGTGATGGGGCCGATGGTCAGGATCGATCCGTCGGTGTCATTTCCGGGGGTCCGGCGGAGGAGCGAGGTCACCCGAGCTAACAGAACCTTCATAGAAAAAGGCTTCGTGACGTAGTCGTCGGCCCCCGCAGAGAGGCCGGCGAGCTGGTCGGTCTCGTCGCCGCGCGCGGTGAGCATGAGGATCGGGACGGCGGCAGTTTTGGGATTTGTTCGAATCTGGCGTGCGACGTCAAGCCCCGACATCACCGGCAGCATGAGGTCCAGAATGATGAGATCCGGCAGTTGCTGGGCGACGACTCTGAGGGCCGAGCCACCGTCGCCAACTGTCACGGCCTGAAAGCCGTGTTTCTTCAGGTTAAAGGCGACCAATTCCGCGAGGTCCTTCTCATCTTCGACGACCAGGATTCTTCGAGTTGGGATCACGAACATACTCCAGAAAGAAGGGGTCGTTCAGATCGAGGGCCGGTCAAAGCGGAAGTGGCAGCGGGGGACGGCGGCGGCGTCCGGGGGATTGCTGGCGAAGCCGGGCGGGATTCGTGAGGGATTTACGGATCAGGCGCAACTCTACCCATGTGAAAGTGATTGGGAAGAAAAGCTGGTGATCACTATCATCTCAGGCCGATAGGCAGGGAGACGGAAGTTGGTGGTTACCAACATTTGACCTCCACAGGTTTGCAATCACTAGGCAGACCGGGTAGAGTTGGCCCCGCTGATCACACCGGCGTCCGAGATTCGGGCGACGGCGCGAGAAGCCAAGGGCAAGAAATCGTGTGTACCGGGTGTGGGGCCCGGGCACGAGTGTTGAGAACAAGACGGAGCGCCACGAGGCGGAGCGTTCCGACCAGAGTCAAGGCCGCCTCGGATTTCAAGGAGTTTCGAATGAAGTACGCAAAGTTTCTGAGCCTTCTCGCCGGCGCGACGCTCACCAGCGCAGCTCTGGCCGACGGCCTCACCGCCGATCAGGTCCGCGCGATCGTCGCTGAGATGAACGCCGACGCCGCCACCCGCTCCTCGCTGCTCCAGGGCGGCGCCGCGGCCGGTCGCGATGGCAAGTTCTTCCTGGCCTCCGCTGACAACAAGTTCCGTCTGAACTTCAGCGGGTTCGCCCAGTTCCGCTACACCGCCAACTTCCGCGATGAGAACGGTGTCGCGGGCGATGCGGGTTCGGTCGGCAACGGTGGTGGCTCTGACACCTCGTTCCAGTCGGGCTTCAGCAACCGCCGCACCGCGGTGACGTTTGACGGCCACGTCGTCAACCCCGACCTGAAGTTCAACATCCGTCTCGTGTCGACCGGCGCTGGCACGGTCGCCAACGACGACATCTTCATGACCTACGCGCTGGACAACAACTGGTACATCAAGGGTGGCCAGTTCAAGAAGGCGTTCAGCCGCGAGAACATGATGAGCGACACCATGATCATCGGCGCTGAGCGCTCGGTGACCGATGCGCTCTTCTCCGCCGGTCGCGTGCAGGGCCTCGAGCTCGGCTACAAGACCGAGGAGTGGATGTTCTCCGCTCAGTTCGATGACGGCTTCAACAGCGCCAACACCGCCTTCAACGCCAACCAGACGGCCTTCGGCTTCCCGGTTGCTGGCCAGGCTGCGTACAGCATCGGCGGCCGCGCCGACTGGATCGTCTCGGGCAGCGCTGATCAGCTCCGCGATGCCACCAGCAAGCCCACCGACAAGCAGGCCTTCGGCCTCGGCGGTGCGGTGAACTGGCAGCAGGCCCGCCGTGGCCCCGCCGAGCTCGGTGGCGCAACCGTGTACCCGGACTCCCTCAACTGGACCATCGATGCTCAGTTCGAGGACAGCGGCTGGTCAGCCATGGGTGGCGTGATCGGCAACTACAACCGCGCCAAGGGCCCGACGAGCTTCATTTCCACCAGCGGCCACAACATCGGCCTCTTCCTCCAGGGTGCGTACCGCTGGTCGAACGAGTCCGAGGCCTTCCTCCGCTATGACGGCATCTACCTCGCTCGCAACACGGGCAACATGGCTCTGGCGAACCCGGCTCCCGCTGCCAGCCTCTCGCCCAAGAACTACCAGTTCATCACCTTCGGCTACACCCACTACTTCGCCGATCACGCCGCGAAGCTGACGGTTGACTGCATCATGAGCCTCAACCCCACGGCGCAGTTCGCCGGCGCGGGCAACGCGGCGCTCCAGAACATCTTCAACATCAGCGGCAGCAACCTGGGCCTGCAGGGCACCAGCAAGGGCCTCGAGGCCGCGATCCGCGCTCAGTTCCAGATCATGTTCTGATCTGACCTGATGCACGGTTCGTTCCTGACTTGAAATCTACAGTTGACTCGACCGGCCCGCTCGCATGAGCGGGCCGGTTTTTTCATTGCAGGCACTGGGCACTGGGCAATTGGAGCGGATGCTCGTGATCCTCCCCTTCTCCGGCGGCTGCATCGTTTGCGGTCAGTGTCGGTACGCTGAGAGACGTGCCATCGGATTTGAACATCATGCTGCCTTGGCTTCTGCGGTCGGCCGAGCGAGCACGCCGTGCCTTGGCGCCGATCGTGGTCATCGTTGCAGTGCTCGCGTCGTGGCGCGGCGTGCTTGCCCAAGATGCCCAGGATCAGGAGCGCGACGGGCGGGCCGCGTTGCAGCTCGCGGCCGGGCTCCCGCCGAGCGTCTACCGGGCGGTGCTGATCCCCTCCGGTGAGGCGATTCGGCGGGCGGTGGGTGATTCGGCCTCGTCATGGGCCGCGATCAGCTCGATCGCGATGCCCGCCACGGCGCGAAACTGGTCGCATTTCGCTGCGACGCTTGGATGGGAAGAGCGCCAAGCGTTCGACGGGCTCTTTGGCGGCGCATCGGCGCTGGTTTTCACCGAGCACCACGAGGGCGATGCGCCGATCGATCGTCGGGATCGCCAGCGACCGGACGTGTGGGCGCTGATCGGCGAAGCCAGCGAAGCGACCGAGGCCCGCGTTCGCGACAAACTTGAGCTCGCGGTTCGAGCGACGATCGCCGGGCAGGCGGTCCTGGCGATCGAGGATGGTGAACTGCTGCTGATGTTCATCAAGAAGCGCGGCGGCGGCGGTGACGGTGGTGTGGTTGCGGAGGAGCGGCCGTATTGGTGGCTGCTGGTTCCGGCGAAGGTGATCGTGCCGGCGGGCGCGCCGGGTCAGGAGCCGCGTGCGGACGATGGCGCGGGCATCCGCGTGCTGCGGAGCATCGCGCCGATGCTCGCCGGCGACGGCGCGGCGGGGGCTCCGGCGGATGTCCGGGCCAGCGAAAAAGCCGAGACAGGTGGCCCCGCGTGGTCAAGGTTGAGCCAGACTCCCGCGTTTGGCGCGATGGTGCGGAGCGTCCACAGTCAGCGAGATCGCGCCGAGCCGCAGCGCGGCCCGGCGCTGGCGGTGTATCTGGAGCGTTTGGCGGGATGGTCGGAGTTTGCAATGGTCACCGCCCACGCGGGTGCGGATCGCGTGGAGTTCGTTGGGCTGGCGACGTGGAGCGGGGCGGGGTCGCTCGTCCAGAGGGTGGCTCGTACGCCGGACTCGCTATTGGAGGCGCTGACGCCCGCGGGCGGCTCGACGTTGATCGAGATGATTGAGGGCGCGGAGAATCCGCTGAAGACGTTCGGCCATCCGCTGATGAGCGGGCTGGTGCGCGAGGCGATGGGGCCATGCGTCGGATCGATGTCGGTCGCGGTGGTGCGCCCGGCGACGGACGTGCAGCGGGCCGACGGCCAGACGGCCTGGCGGCTGATGGTGGCGCAGCAGCTTTGCGCGGGCGCTCCGGGCGCCGGAGGGGCGGCGGCGGTGCCGAGCGTGCAACCTGATCACGTCACGAGCGCGGCACGCGGCCTTGACCTCGCGATGACCAAGCTCATCTCCGTGTTTGAGATCGCGCGGGTCAGCGGGCCGCCGGCGTTTCCGCCGGGGCGAGAGCTCGTTTTCGACGATGTGCCGCCGGGCGCAGCTCGTTCGACGATGATCCGGCCCGCGATCGGGAGCTTCTACCTGCGATTGCTTTCGAGTCGAGCCGCGGCGTGGTGGTCGCTGAGCGATTCGTGGGGCATCGGCGCGATCTGCGCGCAGGGCGGTGGTGAGGGCGCGGCGCGAGTGAGCGATGCGGCCGCGATCGAGCGCGAGCGGATCGCGAGCGAGGCACTGGTGCGGGAGATCCGCGGGGCGATGGCCCCAGCGGCGGGGGGGGAGTCGCGGGCGTGGCTGTCACGGGCTGTGGTTGAGACCGGGCCGATCCGGCAATCGGTCCCCGTGATGTTCGGCCCGGGGACGCCGCCGGGGGTCTTGCTCGCGGCGGTTCGGCGCGTGCGCTGGGGCGCATGGGTCGAGACTGCCGGCGGTGTGGAGCCGGCACCTGCGGGGGGTGAGGGAGCGAGAGACGCGGCGGCGTTGGGGGTTGGCGGGGGTTTGGAGGGGCGGGCAGTGGGGCAGATCCACCTGTATCTGCGAATCGAACTCGAGCCGCCGGGCGTGCCGAAGCCGTAGGGGCGGGTCGCGAGCCTAGAATGGGCCGAGCGAGGGCCCCTGGGGATCCGGGGGACAAGGGGTGAATCGCGCGTGGTCGGCGTCTGCAAATGCCAACCGCTTTGATAGCCGCGACGTCCTGATCTTCAGGGCGTGGGCGGTCTGGGAATCGGGCCAGCGGTGGCATTCCCCGAAGCGGTCGGCGTGTGTTTGTCAGGCGGTTTCCGGTTGTGCGCGAGGCCTTGCTCATCGTTTGGCCTCGAATCGTCTCGTCTTTCCTCTGTCCTGCCTGCCGAGCTTCAACACCATGTCTGACTTCCATAGCATCCGCAACGTCGCCATCATCGCCCACGTTGACCACGGCAAGACCAGCCTCGTTGACAAACTGCTGTTCCAGAGCGGGCAGTTCCGCGCCGGCGAGTTGGAGAAGCTCCAGGGCGGTCAGCACGGCCTGATCATGGACAGCAACCCGCTCGAACGCGAGCGCGGCATCACGATCCTCTCCAAGAACTGTGCCGTGCGCTATGTGCCCACCGAGGGGCCCGAGGCGGGCGAGCAGATCCTGATCAACATCATCGATACCCCCGGCCACGCCGACTTCGGTGGCGAGGTCGAGCGCGTGCTCCGCATGGCCGACGGCGTGCTGCTGCTGGTCGATGCGTTTGACGGCCCGATGCCGCAGACGCGCTTCGTGCTGGGCAAGGCCCTGGGCTTCGGTCTGAAGCCGCTGGTGGTGGTGAACAAGTGTGACCGTCCGGGCGCACGCCCCGGCGCGGTCCATAACGAGGTCTTTGATCTGCTGATCGAGCTGGGTGCCGATGAGATCGCGCTGGACTTCCCGGTGGTGTACACCAGCGCCCGCGAGGGCTGGGCGACGACGAATGTTGACGAGGCCGTGGCTGGGCGCCAGGGCGACCTGCGTCCGCTGTTCGAGGCGATCTGCAAGAACGTGCCGCAGCCGAAGGACGACAAGAACGCGAGCCTGCAGATGCTCATCACGACGCTGGATTATTCGGATTACGTCGGTCGCATCGGCATCGGTCGCGTGTACAACGGCGTGATCAAGCCGGGCCAGCAGGTGGTCAGCATCAAGCAGAAAGACGGCAAGCAGGTGACCAGCCGCGTGGGCAAGCTGTATCGCTTCCAGGGCCTCGGGCGTGTTGAGGCCGATGAGGTCCACGCCGGTGACTTGTGCGCGGTTGTCGGGCTTGAGTCGGTGGACATCGGCGATACGTTGTGCGAGCCCAGTGCGCCGCTGCCCTTGCCGCCAGTGACGGTGGACGAGCCGACGATCACGATGGTGTTCCGCGTGAACGACTCGCCCTTCGGCGGTCAAGAGGGCGACAAGGTCACCAGCCGCCAGATCCGTGATCGCCTTGAGCGCGAGTGTCAGACCAACGTCGCGATGCGCATCGGCCAGGGCCGCAGCGCCGAGGAGTTCGCCGTGAGCGGGCGAGGCCTGCTGCACCTGGGCATCCTGCTGGAGACGATGCGCCGCGAGGGCTTCGAGCTTTCAGTCGGCAAGCCCGAGGTCATCATGAAGGACATCGACGGCGTGCTCTGCGAGCCGATCGAGCTCTTGGTGATCGATGTGCCGCCGACGAGCGTCGGCGCGGTGATGGAGCTCGTCGGCGGCCGCCGCGGCGAACTCAAGAACATGGACCAGCGCTCCGACACGCTGACGCACTTGCAGTTTGAGGTGCCCAGCCGCGGGCTCATCGGGCTGCGCAGCAAGATCCTGACCGCGACCCAGGGCGAGGGCATCATGCACCACTCGTTCCTGAAGTTCGCCCCAGCCCACGGCGAGACCATCCATCGCGCCCAGGGCGTCATGATCTCCACCGACAGCGGCGACGTGACGACCTATGCGTGCGAAGGCCTGTCTGACCGCGGCTTCCTCTTCGTTGAGCCGCAGCAGAAGGTCTACGCGGGCCAGATCGTCGGCGAGCACAACCGCGACAACGACATCCCCGTGAACATCGTCCGCCTGAAGCAGCTCACCAACTTCCGCGTCAGCGCGAAGGAAGCGACGGTCGTGCTGAAGGGCCATCGCAAGCTGAGCATGGAAGCGGCGCTTGAGTACATCGAGGACGACGAACTCGTCGAGATCACGCCCAAGAGCGTCCGCATGCGCAAGCGTTTGCTCGATGAGGGCGCCCGCAAGCGCTCCGAGCGTCAGGGTCGCGACCGCGAGGCGACCGCGGCGGCCAAGGGCTGAGACTCGTGCCTTGGTGCCTTCTTCGTTATCAGTTCTTGGCTGCCGCGCGGTCTGCGGTATGACATGCGCCGAAGGCATCAAGGCATGAGGCATCGAGGCATCCAGTGAGATGCGGTCGATTCGAGGAAGCGTTCCGCCTATCATCCTCTCCGGCACAAAGCGGGCCCTGTGAAGCCGGTCCGGTCGAGGCGTGTTCGCCACGGCGTCTGAGACCCCCCGTCCGTGCGGTTTGGAGCTTTCTATGTACGCAGTGATCGTTGAAGGCGGCGGCCAGCGCATGATCGAGAAGGACGAGATCATGCTCGTCGATCTGCTCAAGGAGGGTCAGGCAGCAGTCGGCGAGAAGCACACCTTCTCACAGGTGCTGGTCCTCGGCGGCGAGGGCGATGCGGGCGGTCGCGTCGGCGCGCCGTACCTGTCTGGCGCGAGCGTCACCGTTGAGGTGATCGAGCCGCTGGTCAAGGGCGAGAAGATCTTCATCCACAAGTTCCGCCGCCGCAAGGGCTTCAAGAAGAAGACCGGCCACCGCCAGACGTTCACGAAGGTGAAGGTTCTGTCGATCAACGGCTGAGCCGCCGGGCGGTCTGATTCGAGAAACCAGAGATTCTTCACGCAGGCCCCGCGATCATCGCGGGGCTTGTTTTTCGTCGTCCACCTTGATCACCACAAACGTCACATCATCCTGCGGCGGCAGATCGCCCCGGTGTTGGTGCAGGGCTTCGAGGATCTGCCTGCCGATCTCCGGCCCTGTCTCGCTCGCGGCTCTGCGCATAATTCGCTTGAGCCGGTCCTTGCCGAACATCTGATCGCCAGCGTTGCGCATCTCCCAGATGCCGTCGGTGCCGATGACGATGACGCTGCCGCGGGCCAGGGGGCTTTGGCGGGTGTGATGGGTGAACTCCCACGAGGCTTCGACGCCCAGGGGCAGGTCGCTGCCGCGCAGTTCGGAGAACTCGCCGCTGAGCGGGTCAAAGAGGATGGCCTCGTCGTGACCTGCGCTGAGCCAGCAGATGCGCTTGGCGTCGGCGCTGAAGACGAGCATGAAGAGCGTGACGAACTTGCCGTCGGGCACTTGTTCGCAGATGTGTTGGTTGATGATGCCGACGCCTTTGGCCAAGTCACCAAAGCGCAGCGGCTGCGATCGCAGGACCGAGCGGGCGGTCGCCATAAGCAGCGCGGCCCCGACGCCGTGGCCCGTGCCATCGCCGACGACGACCGCCCAGCCGTCGGGCTGCTGGCCATCGCCGACGGGGATGTAGTCGATGTAATCGCCGCCGACCTCGTCGCAATAATCGCAGAAGTGGGCGATTTGCAACCCCGGCAGCTTCGGGGGATCAGCCGGCAGCAGTGCTCGCTGCACTTGTTCTGCGAGGCGCATCGAGCGGCGCAGGTCCATCGTCTCGCGGAGCGTGCGCGCCGTGTGATTCGCGGCACGCGCCATCTCGGCCATCTCGTCGTGCCCGTCGTCGTCAAGGTGGATGTCGCTGTGCCCATCACCGACGCGGGCCAGAGCGGCGCCCAGTTCTCGCATCCGCCGCCCGAACACCCACGCGGCACCAAAGCTGACCACCAGCAGCGCAGCACAGAGCGAGGCCGCGAAGATCATGAGGCTGGAACGCGACGAGTCGACTTTCGCGTTCGCCGGCGCGCCGAGGCGAGCGACGACCCAGCCGCGAACGTTCGCCTGCGGGTCGTAGATCGGCTTCCAGAGGAACTCGCCGTTCAGCGACTCGAGTGAAGACACGGTCGTCGTTGGCTTCCGAGGACCGGGCTTGGGGCTTTGCGCGAGCAGCACAGTGGCGAGATCCGTGGGGATCGTGGACTGCAGATCGGGCGGCGTGCTGGCGGACGTTGAACTCGCGACACTGAATGCCGGTTGGATCGTCTTGCCGGATTCGTCCAAGCGGCACACGGTGACTTGCTCGATCCCCGCCTTGGTGTTGACCTGCGCCTCGAAGATCGCGCGAGCGATGTCCTGCGCCGGCGCGTCGATCGCGTCGTGCGCCGCGTTTGATCCCGTCGCGGTGCCGATGAGCTGCGAGCTGGCGGTGATCAGCGATCGTGCCAGGGCCTGATCGTCTTCGCTCGTGGGGGAGGCCTGACGGCTGAGAACATTCGCGTACGACGCGGTGAGCACGACGCCGGCGAGCGCGATGCAGGCGATGAGGAGCGCGAGTTTGTGCCAATAGCGCAGCGTCACGAAGCGAGCATACCACGCTGGCGGAGTGCGATGCGACCGATCTCACTGAAGCGGCCAACGGTTCGGCGAGGGCGGTGTCGGTCAGACGGTCTTGAGCACGTCCGCGGGCTTGTAGACGCCGTCGAGGATGGCCTTGCTGTCGGTCTTGAGCCACTTTTCCAGCACGCTGGCGTAGACGGTGCGGAAGTCCACGGTGTACTTCAAGTCGCCCTGATCAAGATCGGTGAGCGAGGGGTGCGGGTTGAGCACGCCGGGCTTGACCATGGGGCCGGCCAGGAACATGGGGGCGGCGGTGCCGTGGTCGGTGCCGCCGCTGGCGTTCTGGCCGACGCGCCGCCCGAACTCGCTGAAGCTCATGGTCAGGACGCGCTCGTCGTTGCCCTGGGCCTTGAGATCGGCGTAGAACGCGCGGAGTGCGCCGGAGAAGAAGCGGAGAAGGTTCGCGTGTCGCCCATTCTCGTTGCCCTGGCCCGAGTGCGTGTCAAAGCCGCCGAGCGAGACGTAGTAGACGCGCGTCTTCAGGCCCGCCGCGATCATGCTGGCGACCATCTGGAGCTGGCGGCTGAGCTCGCCATCGGGATAGTTCACGCGGGCCTTGGTGGCGACCGCCTTGCGGATCGTGGCGCTGCTGACCTGCGCATCCAGCGCGGTGCGCGTCAGGAAGCCTGCGTTGCTGTCCGGGTCGATGCTCGCGCCCGCCTCGGCCGCGGCGATGCGAGCGTACGGATCGCCGAGTTTCTCATTGACATCGCGACCCGTCCAGCGGAACAGGTCCGCGGACTCGAAGCTGATCGGGATGATCACGCGGCCTTTCATCGCCAGCGGCGCCTCGCGCCCGATGGCGATGCCGACCTGCGGGTTGGCGTCCTTCTTGATGGTGCGCTCGGCGGTGCCGGATTCGCCCTTGCCGAAGCCGCAGCACTCAGAGTCGAAGTACCGCCCGAGCCAGCCGTCGCCGCTGGCGGTGGTGTCGGCGGTGTGCCAGATGTCCATGCTCTTGAAGTGCGAGCGGTTGGGGTTCGGATAGCCGACGCCCTGGATGACGCTGAGCATGCCATCGTTGTACAGATCGGCGGCCCCCGACATCGACGCGTGGAACGCCACGTCGCTCTTGCTGAGCTTCAGCACCTTGTCGGCCTTGAGGCCGATTGACGGGCGGGCCTTGGCGTACGCGCCGTCCATGTACGGGATCACGGTGTTGAGCCCGTCGTTACCGCCCGAGAGCTGGATGACCACGAGCACGCGCTCATCGGGCACGCCGGCGATACTGGTGAGCCCGTTCTTGGGGGCCATCGCTAGGGCCGAGCGGGTGATGAAGCTGGGGAGCATGACGCTCGCGCTGGCCAGCACGAGACCGGAGCGCACGAACTCGCGACGGGTGAAGGCGTTGAGGATGTCGTGGGACATGGGGGAACTCCGGGAGCGGGGGCGACACGCGGGATCGTGGCGGACGAAGATCGGAAGACGGGGGACGGCAATCGGCAATCGGGCAAGACCAAGAACGGCAATCGGCAATCGGGGAAATCCAAGACGCGCAGTCGGGAGTGTTCAGTAATTTCGGGACGCGCCGGCGGGCTTCGAAATCTGGTTCGTGGCCTTCTGCCTTTCACGATTCCCGATTGCCGATTCCCGATTGCCGTTCCGCTTCAGCACAACTGATACTCCGGCATCGCAGTGATCAGCAAGAGCAACTCAGTGATCGAGGTCGCGGGGTCTTTGCCGCGTTGGGAGGCCATGAAGCGGTCCAGCTCGGCGCGCCCGGCGGGCTGGGTGCGCCCGATGGTGAAGCGCAGGATCGCGTCCAGCGTGGCGCTGGGGTTGTTGTCGCTCATGTCCGGGTACGCGTCGCGGAGCTGCGCGAGCATCGCGCTGGTGTCGAATCGGTCTTCGTTTGCCAGCGGGTCTTTGCCCTCGGGGCGCTTACCGGTGAGCAGAAAGACCATGATGTTCTGGCGGACGAACATCGTCGCGGTGTTGATCCACGCACGCCCGCCGTCCCAGCCCTTGACCGACGGCGGGAAGAAGATGTCCTGGCCCATGCGGCCCATCGCGTCGCACACGCGAGAGAGATCGCGCACCGGCGTGTTCAGCGTGCGCACCGCGCCGACGACCAGTTGCGTCGGGCTCTTGATCTGCTCGTTTCGGAGGCTCATCTCGTAGAAGTGCTGGCTCGTGAAGAGGCGCTTGAGCACGGGGCGCAACTCGTAGCGCCCGCCCATGAGCTGGCTGGCCATCTCGCCGATCACACGCTTCGCGGCGTCGTCCAGCGGCTTGCGCCCGCAGGGGAAATCGTTGACGAAGAAGCGGTAGAGCTTGGTGGCGACGAACTGTGCGCACTCGCGCTTCTCAAGGATCAACTTGACGAAGTCATCGCCGTCCATCGGGCCGCTGCGGCCCAGGATGGACTTGGGGTTCGGATCGTGGTTGTTGCGTTCGAAGGCGAACGAGTCGTCCCTGAAGGTGAAGCCGGTCAGGGCGCGAGCGCCCTCCTTGATGTCCTTCTCGGAGTAGTTGCCGACGCCGAGGCTGAAGAGCTCCATCAGCTCGCGCGCCAGGTTCTCGTTGGGGCGGTTCTTGCGGCTGTCGTTGTTGTCCAGGTACGCGATCATCGCCGGATCGCGGATGATGCCAAAGAGCAAATCGCCGAAGTTCCCGGCCGCGTTCTTGCGGAGGAACTGGTTCTGCTTGAGCATGTGGAAGCTGTCTTCAACGGTGCGGTAGCTGGTGGCAAAGTGCCCGTGCCACAGGAGCGTGAGCTTTTCTTCCAGCGGGCGGGGCGACTCGATCATCCGCGTCAGCCACCAGTGCTGCACCTCGCGCATCTGGGCGCGATCGTCCTGCTCGGCGTTCTGGCGCATCACGCGGATCTTGGCCAGTGCGGTTTCCTTGTCCACGCCATTGGCCATCCGGCGCGCGGCTTCGGCTTCCTTGCGCTGCTCGGCGGTTGGCGGGCCCATGATGTCCGACCGGAACTGCGGATCGCGCTTGTCCCAGACGACCTTCTCGTAGTCCACCAGATAGTCCACGGACTTGTTCATCCCCCAGCCGACGAGGGTGTTGACCTGCGACGCGGTGCCGCCGAAGCCGGCACGCCACAGCAGGTGCCGGGCTTCCTCGAAGCCGAAAGACTTGGGGTTCAAGGTCGCCAGCGTGTCGCTGATGCGATTGGGCAGTGCCGCGGGGGCATCGTTTCGCGTGGAGATCGTCGGCTGCATGATGAGGCTCCGCAAAGATCGTTGCCGAAACGCTGGACCGGAGATCAACGCTCACGGCGGCGCGAGTATTGCCGAAAACCGGCGAGCCCACGCGATGCCATCCCCGCGACTCCCGAGCCGGTGCAACGGCGGCGGTTCGGGCACGCGCAATCGGCCAACGCCCGCCGTTTGCCGTGGGCCGGTCCGGTGCCTCAATTTATCGGGCGAATCGCGCTTTCGGTTGCGATTCACGCCAGAAAGCTCGCTTCTTCACGGTGGCCCCGGTCGGGTACCGGTCGCTCAGGGCGTTCGGGCGGTGGCGGCGGTCGCCATCCGTCGCGGCCAGACGACCGCCAGCACCGCCAAGGCCAAGAGCAACGCCCCGTTCGCCTGATGGATGGTGCGAACGAGAGCCTTGAGCGCCACTTCGGTGGTGATCGCGTCGGCCCCGGCGAGCTGGTCGGGCATCACGATCGCCGGCTTGTTCGCCCCGGTCATCACGAAGAGCAGCGCGACCCAGCCGAGGATGAACTGGAAGCCGACGCTGTGGAGCAAGCCATGCCCGACGGTCTTGTAGACGCGGGCCTCGTTCTTGCGGCGGATCATCCACATGGCGCACGCCACCGCCAGCCCGACGACCACCAGCGAGAAGACCACGTGCGTCCAGAGCGCGTGTTTTTGGCCCAGGTGGCGGTACAGCGCGCCCATGACAAGCTGAACGAACAGCGCGATGACCAGCGCGATGCTGCCCTTGGAGATGAAGCCGAGCGGCTTGGGCGTGACCTCGGCACCCGGCAACGGAGCCGGGCGGGGCCAACCCAGGGCGGCGAAGGCGACCAGGAGGGCGAAAAAGGCCTGAGCGAGCACGCCGTGGGCGACGCCCCAGATCTGCGGCCCGGTTTGCACGCCGTGGGCGATGCCCTGCTGCACGCGGGCTGCGCCCAGCAGGCCCTGCACGATCACCAGCGCCAGTAAGACCAGCGCGAACCACCGCAAATACCCGGTGCGGCCCGAGCGGTGGGTGGCGAAGGTCGAGATCGTCAGCAGCACGCAGCAGACGCCGATCATGGCACCAAAGAGTCGGTGGGAGTGTTCCAGAAAGATCCGCGCGTCCCCGGCCATCAGCGAGATGGGATAGAGGAACATGTTGGCTCCGTACGTGCCGGGCCAATCCGGCACTGCGAGGCCCGCGCCGGTCGATGTCACCATGCCGCCCAGTGCCAGCAGCGGCACCACGGCGACGCATGCGATCGCGCTCAGACGAGCGTTCCAAATGCCAGCGCCCTCCGCGCCGGTCTGGCGCGCCTTGGCCAATCGCGAGCCCACCAGCCCGGCGATCACACCCAGCACGGCGCACAGCGCGATGAAGCACACGACGATGATGCCCGCGTCGGGGCGTAAGCCGTCAGCGCCCGGGGCCGCGCTGACCTGGCCGTTGACGTCCACCGTGGCGGTGATCTTTGAGCCCAGGATCAGCAGATTGATCGCGCCGACGAGCAGCCCCGCCAGCAGGCCGACGGCGACGCCACGCCGCGCGGGTACGCGGCTGAGGGCCATCGTCATCACCACGAGCATGAGCGACAGCAGGAGAGGCCCGGTGATGCTGGGCGGAAACCACGCGTACGTCGCGGGCATGTGGGTGAGAAACCAGGCGATCCACATCGCGACGACGGCGGTGAGAGCGGTGGCGAAGACCGGCCCGAGCCACGGGCCGTCGGGGTGGGCTGAGATCCACGGGTTCGAGGAGGCGGCCGGCGTGTTCGGTTCGGAAATTGATTGGTTCATTGGCGGAAAACCCTCAATAGACGGTCTTTGTCAGGATTTTGAAATTGATTATCTACAACTCGTACGCCCAGTTGCAGATGCGGACCGAAGTAGACTACGCTGTAGGAAGAATAATTGCGATGGGGCGAGAATGCCTCTGGAGATTCTAGTACCTGTGCGTCGGTGATGGCTGTTCGGGTGGGTGCTGGGCGTCGGTGGCGGGGCGGGGGGCGTTTGGTTGAATCGTTGGACGGACGGGTTGAATGCAGGAGTTTGATCGTGTCAACAATCTTTCCCAAGTGGACCAACGCGTTGCCGACCTTGCTCGCCGGTGGCGGCGTCACGGGCCTGGCGATCGTGGTCGGCACGATCTGGTACACGTTCACGCCGAAGTTCTGGGACGTGGGCTATATGCCCAAGCAGCCCGGCGGCGGGTTTAACCACCAGATCCACGCCGGCAAGCTCGGGCTTGATTGTCGCTATTGCCACACAAACGTTGAGGTTTCGCCAGAGGCGAACATCCCCAGCGTGGCGACGTGTTACGGCTGTCATGCCGATGGCCGCCTGACGAAGCTCGCCACCAGCGAGGACCACAAGGCCAAGACCGCGTTCGTGCGTGAGGCGTACGCGTCGGACGAGCCGATCGAGTGGCGTCGCATCCACAAGCTGCCGGACTATGTCCGCAACTTCCCGCATCACTCGCACGTCGCCGCGGGCGTTTCGTGCATCAGTTGCCACGGCAACATCGCCCGTCAACCGGAAGTCTGGCAGCACGAGCCGCTGAGCATGGGCTGGTGCCTTGAGTGCCATCGCAACCCGGATCCGCACTTGCAGCCCAAGGACAAAGTCACGCGCCTGTTCGATATCGAGGATCGCCAGCAGCAGCTCGGCCTCGCCGGCTTGGCCAGCGCGGGCGCGAAGTTCTACGAAGAGCGGAAGATCCACGCACCGGAAAACTGCGGCGCGTGCCACTACTAAGTCGCGAGTTCCGAGTCGTCAGTCACGGGGCGGACGGCGGGGGGCGGGTGGATGGTTTGGGTTTTCAACTCGCGACTCGCGTCTTGCGACTCGCGACTTTCCCAGGTGAAACATGATTGATCAATGCCCGACAAGTCATAAAGAAGGCAAGCCCGTGCATTCGGCGCGTTCGGCGCACGAGCTGGTGGGTGTCAGCGGGCAGGCGTACTGGCGCGGGCTGGAGGACGCCGCGGACACGCCGGAGTTCCGCGACTTCCTGGAGAAGGAGTTCCCCAGCGGCGCCAGCGAGTTGCTGAGCGGCAGCCGGCGAACGTTCTTGAAGCTCATGGGCGCGAGCGTCGCGCTGGCGGGCGCTGCGACGATGCCGGGCTGTCGTCGGCCGGATCACAAGATCCTGCCGTACAGCAAGAACGTGCCGGAGAACGTGATCCAGGGCAAGGCGCTGTTCTATGCGACGACGATGCCGCTGCCCGGCGGCGGTGCCGAGGGCTTGCTTGTTGAGACGCACGAGGGCCGGCCGACGAAGGTCGAGGGCAACCCGCTGCACCCGGTGAACCAGGGCAAGAGCAGCGTGTGGTCGCAGGCCAGCGTGCTGGAGCTGTACGACCCGGATCGCCTGATGGAGCCGGTGCTGGTGCAGAGCGCTGGCGAAGCGGCGACGGGGTATTCGTTCATTGCGGGCTGGGCCAACAGCGCCGGTCGCGTGAGCGTGAAGCGTGCGGACGAGACGGATGATGCGTTCAAGGCGCGCCAGGCCCAAGAGGCGAAGGTGTGGACGGACTGGAACCAGCCCGGCCATTTCAATCAGTACGACGCCAAGGGTGGTGAGGGCCTCGCGTTTGTTGTTGACAAGCGCACGAGCCCGACGCGCGATCGCCTGCGCGACCAGATCATGACCAAGTGGCCCAAGGCCCGCTGGTTTGTGTGGGACAGCGTGACCGGTAGCGGCAACTCAACGGCGACCGCCGCGGCCTTCGGCGCGCCGATGTCCGATGTGCTCGATGTCGCCAAGGCGAACGTCGTCGTGTCGTTCGATCGCGACTTCTTGCAGTACGAGCCCGGCGCCCTCAGCAACTCACGCGGCTGGGGCGCCTCCCGCCGCGTGCTGCGTGCCAAGCAGGGCATGAGCCGCCTCTATTGCGTCGAGAGCGCGTTCACTGTCACCGGCGGCACCGCCGATCATCGCCTCCGCATGGCCCCGAGCCAGATCCCCGCGATCGTTGTCGCCATCGCGCAGAAGGTTCTGCGATCACGCGCCGCGCGCGGCAGTGAGTCGCTCCTTGGTGCTATCAACGGGCTTACACCCAAGCTCGAGGGCGAAGCCCTCGCCTACGCCGACGAGATCGCGGCGGACCTGCTCAACGCCGACAACCTCGGCAAGTCCATCCTGATCTGCGGCGACTCGCAGCCGGCATGGGTTCACGGCCTGTGCCTCGCGATGAACGAGGCGCTGGGCAACACCGGCACGACGATGCGCATGCGGGCGATGAGCCGCGACGAGGCGGCGGATTCGTTTGCCGACCTGAGCCAGTGCGTCGAGCTTTTGAACGCCGGCAAGATCAGCACGCTGGTCTGCCTTGAGGTGAACCCGGCGTATGACGCGCCGGGCAACCTGAAGTTTGCCGAGGCGATGAAGAAGGCCGGCACGCGTGTGACGCTCTGCGTTGATCGCAACGAGACCAGCGAGCTGGCGACGGTGCGTCTCAACGGTGCGCACTTCCTTGAGAGCTGGGGCGATGCGACGGCCAGCGACGGCACGCCTTCGCTGACGCAGCCGATGATTGCGCCGCTCTATGACGGTCGCAGCCAGATCGAAGTGCTCGCGATGATCGCGGGCCTGGCTTCGGCGCACGGGCACGATCTCGTTCGCGACACATGGAAGGCCAAGCTCGGCGCAGCGGATGCGGAGTTCGAGAAGCGTTGGCGGCGTTCGCTGCACAACGGCGTGATCGACGGCGCGACGGCCAGCGCCTCCAAGCCCGAGGCGATGTCATTCACGAATCTCGCCAAGCTCGCCTCCGGCGCGACGCTCGCACCAGCGCCGACGCAGGACAAGCTCGAAGTCGCCTTCGTCACCGGCCTGATGCGCGACGGGCGCTTCGCCAACAACGGCTGGATGCAGGAACTGCCCGACACCGCCAGCAAGATGGTCTGGGACAACGCGGCCCTGGTCTCGCCGAAAACCGCCCGAGAGCTGGGCGTCATGCAGTCGCCGCAGACCGACAAGAAGCCCTCGGGCCGCATGGTCGATCTGAGCCTCGGCGGCAAGAGCATCTCGATCGCGGTCTGGGCGGTGCCCGGCCTGCCGGAGAACACCGTCGTGCTGCCCTTGGGCTACGGGCGCAAGACCGTCGGCCTCGTCGGCGCGGGCAGCGGCTTTGATGTCAATCCGCTGCGAGACAGCGCTTCGCCGATGGTCGCCTCCGGCGCGTCGATCAAGAAGAGCGAGACCGGCGACCGCTGGTACCCCATCAGCGTCACGCAGCTCCACGGCAGCATGGAAGGGCGCGCGATCGTTCGCGAGCTTGACAAGCCCGCATGGGACACCTTCGGCGATGAGCCCATCGTCGCCAAGCCCGATTCCTACGGCCGCCCGCAGCCGCTCTCCCTGGGCGAGCGGCTCGAGGGTGGCGAACTCAATCACATGCCCGCGCTGGTGCCGGTCTATCAAGATCCCAACCGCAACCGCGAAGCGGGCTACTCAGGCGCTCGCGCTGGCAGGCCCACCCCCGGCGTCGCGGCGTATGACCGCGGCCCGCAGTGGGGCATGACGATCGATCTGAGCTCCTGCACCGGGTGCAACGTCTGCACGATCGCGTGTCAGGCGGAGAACAACATCCCGATCGTCGGCAAGATCGAGGTCAACAAGGGCCGCGAGATGGCGTGGATCCGCGTGGACCGCTACTTCCGCGGGAACGTGGACGAGCCGGATGGCCTGCTGAACCAGCCCGTGGCCTGCGTGCATTGCGAGGCGGCGCCCTGCGAGGTCGTCTGCCCGGTCAACGCGACCGTCCACGGCAGTGAGGGCCACAACTACATGGTCTACAACCGCTGCATCGGCACGCGGTACTGCGCCAACAACTGCCCGTATAAGGTCCGCCGCTTCAACTTCTTTGACTACGGCGTCACGAAGTATCAGGGCGGGCTCAAGGAATCGATCGAGGGCGTCGTGGGCTCGACGGTGACGGAGAATCTGCCGGCGAACCATAACCTGATCCCGCCGCGGCTGCGGAAGCAGCTTGATGAGATCTCGAAGTTCGGCAAGAACCCCAACGTCACGGTGCGCTCGCGCGGCGTGATGGAGAAGTGCTCGTACTGCATCCAGCGCACCAACGAGGCCAAGACCGACTACAAGATCGGCACCGGCAAGCGGCCTGAGGATTTCTTCCCCGATGGTCTCGTGCAGACCGCGTGCCAGCAGGCGTGCCCGACGAACTCGATCGTCTTCGGCAACCTGCTGGATACCACCGGCGAGTACGACGACACCGAGATGCCCGGCGGCAAGCGCAAGGGCTCGAAGGTCTACAACCTTCGCGAGCACAACCGTGCGTACCTGTTGCTGGGATATCTGGCAACGCGCCCGCGCACGAGCCACCTGGTTCGCGTGAACAACCCGAATGTCGAGTTGCTCAGCAAGTTGGGCAAGAAGGACCGCCTGGCGCGGATCAAGGACCCGTTTGGCCATGGTGGCGGGCACGGAAAGCCGGGCGAGCATGGTGGCTCGGGCAAGAGCAGCGAGCACAGTTTCATCGATCCGGTCAAGGCGCGTGGTGAGGACGGCTACAAGCTCTCGTTGGGCGTCTTGCCCGCGAGCGGAGTTCACGCATGAGTGCGATCAATCCTGATCAGACAACGGCGCAGCGGCTGGCGGGGATGGTCCCATCTCCGAAGCCTCAGCGGATGGAAGACCCGGTGACACGGGACGGGTCGCTCGTTGAGGACCCGGCGGTGCGCGCGCCGCTGGTGCTCGGCGATCGCACGTTCAACGACGTGACCGAGACGGTGTGTGGGTACATCGAGAAGGGCCCGGGTCGCTGGTGGATGCCGGCATTCGGGCTGGCCTCGGGCGTCGCGGGCCTGATGCCCCTGATGATCCTGTACCTGATCACCACGGGCGTCGGCGTGTGGGGTCTGAACAACCACGTCGACTGGGCGTGGGACATCACAAACTTCGTGTTCTGGATCGGTATCGGCCACGCCGGAACGCTGATCAGCGCGATCTTGTGCTTGCTCAAGCAGAAGTGGCGCACGAGCATCAACCGCGCCGCGGAAGCGATGACGATCTTCGCGGTCATCTGCGCCGGCACGTTCCCGGGCATTCACGTCGGTCGCATCTGGATGACCTGGATGCTGTTCCCGATCCCCAACGCCAACGCGATCTGGCCGAACTTCAGCAGCCCGCTGCTGTGGGACGTCTTCGCCGTCAGCACGTACGCGACGGTCTCGGCCCTGTTCTGGTACATGGGCATGATCCCGGACTTTGCCACGCTCCGCGATCGCGCCGCGATCCGCCTGATGCGTGACGGTCAGGACGCCGAGACGCTGCCGATCCTGAACATCCGCGTGGACATGATCCGCGCCCGAATCTACGGCATCCTCTCCATGGGCTGGCGCTTCAGCGCCCGCCACTGGCACACGTACGAGAAGGCGTACCTCATGCTCGCGGGCATCAGCACGCCGCTGGTGTTGAGCGTGCACTCGATCGTGTCGTTCGACTTCGCAACCAGCATCGTGCCCGGCTGGCACACGACGATCTTCCCGCCCTACTTCGTGGCCGGCGCGATCTTCGGCGGCTTCGCGATGGTGCTGATGCTGCTGATCCCCTCGCGCGAGCTCTTCCCGGGGATGAAGGATCTGGTGACCCTGCGCCACTTGGAGAACATGGCCAAGATCATCCTGGTCACGGGCTTCATGGTCGGCTTCGCCTACGCGATGGAGTTCTTCGTCGCGTGGTACGGCGCGAACAAGTACGAGCAGGACGTGTTCGTCTACAACCGACTGATCCCGCCGTTCTTCGCCGTCACCGGTGAGGACGGACAGTTGAAGTACGCGCCGTACTGGTGGGCGTACTGGGCCATGATCTCGTGCAACGTGATCTCGCCGCAGTTGTTCTGGTTCAAGTGGGCCCGCCAGAGCCCGGTGGCGATCTTCATCGTCGCCTTCGCCGTCACCATCGGCATGTGGTTCGAGCGCTTCGTGATTATCGTCACCTCGCTGCACCGGGCCTTCCTGCCCAGCGAGTGGGGCATGTTCTTCGCAACGCCGGTGGACATCCTCACCTTCGTCGGCTCCTGCGGCACGTTCCTGACGCTCTACCTCCTCTTCGTTCGCTTCCTGCCGCAGTTTGCCATGAGCGAGATCAAGAACGTGATGCCGCAGGCCAACCCGCACTGGGAGGGCTACGGCCACGGGCACGGCCACGCTTCGCACAACCCCCCGGCCTCGGGCGCCGCGCCCGCCGGTGCCCATCACGCGCCCGATGCGCCGAAGGAGGGCCTGTAATCATGTCCAGTAAGAAGGTCTACAAGACAGAGTCCGGCGCCGCCGTCCACGGCGTGATCGCCGAGTTCGCCAACCCGGCGGACCTCTCGCACGCCGCGGAGAAGGTCCGCGACGCCGGCTACCGCCAGTGGGACGTCTACTCGCCCTTCCCGGTCCACGGCATGGAAGAAGCCATGGGCCAGAAGCCCACGAAGCTCCCGATCCTCGTGGCGTGCCTGGGCCTGACCGGCGCGTTCGTCGGCTTCGGGTTCCAGTATTTCGTGCGTCACATTGAATATCCGATCATCCATCAGGCCAAGCCGAGCGACGCGTGGCAGGTGCTGATCCCGGTCACGTTCGAAATCGGCGTGGCGTTCACGGCGTTCAGCGCGCTGCTGGGGATGTTCATCTTCAACGCGCTGCCGCGTTGGAATCACCCGCTGCTCCGCAGCCGGCGGTTCCTGGGCGTGAGCGACGACAAGTTCATCATCGCCATCGAGGCGGCGGACGAGAAGTTCGAGCCGCACGGCGTGCGCACGATGTTCGAGAAGGCCGGCGCGATCGCGGTGGAGTTGGTGGAAGAAGAGATGGACACGGTAAAGGTCCGCGCGGCGCATTGATTGCGTGATCTCGGCGGTGCAGTGGCTGGCAAGACGACGCAGAACGACTCTGAAAGAGACGGTCGATATGAAGGGCACGAACATGAGCACGACGAGGATCTTTCCGCTGACGGCGCTGGTGCTCGTCTGCGTGGTCGGCGGCGGGATGAACGCCGGATGCCGGAGCGATCGGTTCGACAAGCCGCCGCGCCAGCTGTTGCCTGACATGGACGACTCGCCGAAGTTCAACCCGCAGACCGCGACGGAGTTCTTTGAGGACGGTCGGGCGATGCGTCCGGGCGTGCAGGGCACGGTGGCCTTCGGCGCGACTTCGGACGCCGCCGATGCGCTGCGGGCGACGTTCCTTCGCGAGGACCAGGGCCTGTACGCCGGGCGTGACGCCAGCGGCGCGTACCTGGCTCGGATCCCATCGAGCGTGACGGTCGACGCAACGCTGCTGGCACGCGGCGCCGAGAAGTACAACATCTACTGCGCCGCCTGCCACAACTACGACGGCTATGGCAAGGGCATGGTCGGCGAGCAGTGGTCGTACCCGCTGCCGAGCTTCCACGATCCGAAGTACAAGGCCGGCGCGACCGAGGAAGTTGTTGACGCAGCGACGGGCGCCAAGCGCACGATCGCGGCGAAGACCTCGCTTGACGGGTACATCTTTGATGTGGTCCGCAACGGCGTGGAGAACGGCGCAAAGATGCCCGGCTACGGGCACGCGATCAAGCCCCGCGATGCGTGGGCGGTGGTGGCGTACTTCCGCGCTCTGCAGGTGTCGCAGGACGGGCAGGTTTCGGTTGATGTTCCGGCCGAGAAGCGGGCCGATGTGAGCGCCGCGGTCGAGCGTGCCAATCGCATGTTCCTGGACAAGAAGGCGGCGGACGCGAAGAAAGCCGCGGAAGAAGACGCGGAGCGCGAGCGGCTCGAGGCCGAGAAGAAGGCCCGCAAGAACAACAAGCCGGCAAGCCCGGAGGTGAAGCCATGAGTTCCATCAGCGCAGGCTCTGATCTCCATCGCGGTCACGATCACGCGTCGCACGGGGCCACCGCCCACGGCGGCGGGCACGGGGGAGGGGGGGTTGATCCCGGCCTTCTGACACACGACAACACGCACATGCCCTCGGGCTGGGGCGTCGGTCTGTATGGCGTGCTGGGGCTCGCGGGCCTGGCCTGTATCGGGCTCACGCTGTCGCAGGTGCTGATGCAGAGCGGTGACGAGGCCGGCCTGAAGGCCGCGAAGCACGCCATCGCCAGCTACCACGTCGGGTTCTCCGCGGCCCTGGGCATCATGCTCGGCTGCCTCGCGTTCGTGCTGATCATGCACCTGGTCAAGGCTGGCTGGTCGGTGACGGTGCGCCGTCAGGCTGAAAACGTCGCGAGCCTGATCCCGCTGGGCGCGCTCTTGGCCCTTCCGGTGGTGATCTTCGCGCCCAAGCTCTTCAAGTGGATGAACCCGGCGATGATGGAGCCGGGCAACCCGAAGTTTGACGTGCTGATGGTCGCCAAGAGCGCGTTCCTGAACGTTGAGTTCTTCTACGTTCGCCTGGCGGTGTACTTCATCGTGTGGACGTACCTGGCCCTGCGACTCGCCGGCTACTCAAAGCAGCAAGACCGCACCGGTGACAAGTGGCTCAGCAACAAGGCTGGCTGGACCAGCGCCTGGGGCATCTTGGCCTTCGCGCTCGCCACTGCCTTCGCCGGTATCGACCTGCTCAAGACCCTGGACTTCCACTGGTTCAGCACCATGTGGGGCGTCTACTTCTTCGCCGGCTCCATGGTCGCCGGCATCGCCACGCTCATCGTGCTCATGTCGCTCATCACCGCCAGCGGCAAGCTCAAGGGCCTCTACACCAAAGAGCACAGCCACGATATGGGCAAACTGCTCTTTGCGTTCATGGTCTTCTGGGCCTACATCGCCTTCAGCCAGTACTTCCTCTACTGGTACGCCAACATCCCCGAAGAGACCGCCTGGATCCTCCAGCGCGGCGGCGGTGACCTCAAGAACGCCTGGACCCCCGTCTTCTGGATCCTCTGCATCGGTCACTTCATCGCCCCCTTCCCGCTGCTGCTGATCCGCAAGGTCAAGCAGACGCCGCTGATCCTCAGCGTCTTCGCCGTGTGGCTCCTGGCGCTCCACTGCGTGGACATCTTCTGGATCATCCGCCCGATGACGTATCCCGACACCTACGCGCCGTCGGACGGCGCGTTCACCGTCGCCATCACCTCCACGAAGATCGGCCTGAACTGGGTCGACTTCACCGGCGTGCTTGGGCCGGTGCTGCTGGTGCTCGCCGCGGCGTTGTGGAAGCTCTCCAAGGGCCCGCTGATCCCGCTCAAGGATCCGCGCTTGGTCGAAGCGGCGTCACACAAGAACTACGTGTGAGCCGGTCCATCGTGGGGCGGGCATTGTGGGGCAGGCGTCCCGCCTGCCTCTCCAAGTCAAGCACCCAGTTGGACCATGAGGTTCGCAAGATTGGTACTCAAGTCAGTGACGGAACGAACGGAGCCTTGGCATGAACGACAAACACTCGCACGCCTCTCACGCGCACGCCGCCACAACGGTTGACACCGGCGTCGATGCGCCGGACGCGTGGCACTCGCACAGCGCCGACGAGCCCCGCCCGCAGCAGGCGCACTCGGAGAACATCGACATCAAGTCGGTGGTCTTCTTCGGTGTCGCCGGGTTCCTGATCGTCGTCGTCTCGGTGGCGCTCACCGTCGTCTACTTCAACTGGTACAAGAACCAGCTCTTCACCGCACGCATCGAGAACTTCGACAAGCAGCCCGTTGGCAAGGACGCCCCGCAGGCCAAGGGGCTGCATGTCGAGGCCCTGGCGCGCCGGAGCCAGATCATCGAGACGCAGTTCAAGAGCCGCCAGTACGACACCGCCAATCCGGAGACCAAGACCGTCCGAATCCCCATGGAGGACGCCTTCAAGAAAGTCAGCGAGCAGTACACCGCGCCCGCCAAGTGACGACCCGCTTCGCGGCCCATCGCGCCGAGCGGCCCGCGTCGTCGTTGCAGCGTCCCCGAGCCCTCGATGGTTGATCGATGATCCGAGTGTTGAAGTGAGTTGAGTTCCTGAGCACCCGATGGACCGTACCCCACGCAACCCGAGCACGACCGCAACGCCAACCCGCGGGCGAGCGTTGCTCGGTGCGCTGGCGCTGGCCGTCGCGTGCGTGTGCGTCTCGCCTGCGAGCGCTGAAGACGCCGTTGAAGCCAGCCCCGGCCCCGCAGCGGCCGCGTCGGCCGCGCCGCCAAAGCCCCGCACACGCCCGGACCCGATCGTCGATGTCATGCCGTCCAAGCCGTCAGCATCAGGCACTGCCACAGGCCCGAGCGCAGACCCGTTCGGCTACACGATGGTCGAAGCGCCGAGTGCCATCGCGGGAATGCAGATCATCGAGAATCTTGGCAAGCGCATGCCGCTGGATGTCGAGTTTCTTGATCATGACGGCAAGCCGTTCAAGATGCAGCAGGCGTTCGATGGTCAGAAGCCGGTGGTCCTGGCGCTGGTGTACTTCCGCTGCCCGATGCTCTGCCAACTGGTGATGCAGAAGCTGACCGCGACCATCAACGAGCTGGACCTCGTGGCCGGCAAGGACTATCAGCTCGTCATCGTGAGCTTTGATCCGACGGAGTTGCCCGAGGTCGTCAAGGCTCAGCGCCAGGCGTTCCTGACAACCTACACCCGCGACGATGGCTCCGTGCCGCGCGAGACCATCGAGCGCGGCGTCCACTTCCTGGCCACCAAGTCCACCACCGAGACCCGCCGCTTCGCCGACTCCATCGGATTTCCGTACAGATACCTTCCGGAATCGACCGAGTATTCTCACGGGACAGTAATTTTTGCTCTGACACCGGACGGAACGGCGTCGCGTTACATCTACGGGGTACAGTACCCGGTCAAAGATCTTCGCTTGGCGGTGCTCGAGGCCGGCCAGGGCAAGATCGGCACGACGATCGATCGGGTGCTCATGTGGTGCTTCCACTGGAATGCGAGTTCGAACAGCTACGTGATCGGTGCGTTCCGGTGGATGCAGTTCGGCGCGACCCTGACCATGGTGATCGTCGGCAGCGTGCTGACGTTGCTCTGGTTTGGTGAGCGGCGCCGGCGGGCGCGGGCCAAGCTGGGCACTTCGATGGGTGTGGTCCACGGAGTTCTGGCGGGGGTGGGCGGAGCGAGCGGGCGTTGATATGTACAGGTATTCAGCGGGCGATGGTGCCGGCGTGAGGACGATATGAGCAACTTCCAACTGACCTTGGCGCTGAACGACTGGCTGACCCGCGTGTGGCTGCTGCCGGGCAATAGCGACCTGGCACCCGCCACCGACGGGCTTTTCATGTTCATCGTGTGGGTCTGCATCATCAGCTTCGTTGCGCTGATGATCCCCATGTTCTATTGGACCGTGCGCTGGCGGCGCAAGCCCGGCGTGCCGCCGATCCGCACACCCAACCACAACACCGCGCTGGAGATCACGTGGGTCGTTGGGCCTCTCATCGTCGTCACGCTCATCTTCTTCTGGGGCTTCCACGGCTTCATGAACGCCCAAGTCCCCCAGGGCAACGTCGAGACCATCTCCATCACCGGCAAGAAGTGGGCCTGGTCCGGCATGTACGCCAACGGCGCAGGCTCCGGCGAGACGGTGATCTTCGACAACAAGGTCACCAAGAACGGCGATCAATCCCCCGGCGTTCGCGGCAACGTCGAGGTTCCCGTCTTCGTCGTGCCCGAGGGCGTGTCGGTCAAGTTCATGCTGACGTCCAGCGACGTCATGCACTCGTTCTACATCCCCGACATGCGGACCAAGATGGACCTGTTCCCCAACCGCACCACCTCGCTGACCTTCGTCCCCCAGAACAGCGACCCGGCCAAGAGTGGCGCGACCGACATCGGCAAGAAGGCTGGCACGCCCGGCCGCGATCACTACGTCTTTTGTGCAGAGTACTGCGGCGATAACCACAGCGAGATGGGCGCGATCATCCGCGTGCTCCCGATGGACCTTTACAAGGCCACCGTCGAGGAATGGGGCAACGTGATCGATGTCCTGCCCCTGGTCGATGTCGGCAAGTTCGTTCACGAGAAGCGCGGCTGCGTCCAGTGCCATAACGTCGACGGCAAGCCCGGTGGCACCGGCCCCTCTTGGAAGGGCTACTACGGCAAGCCCCTTGAGTTCGACGTCACCTCCGGCCCGACGTGGGACCTCAACACCGACGAGGGTTGGGAGAACTACATCCGCGAGTCCATCTACAACCCAGGCGCCAAACTTCACAAGGGTTACCCCAACCAGATGCCCAGCTACGCCGGTCAGCTCAACGAGCGCGCCATCCAGGGCGTGAGGGCGTACATGCGTGACCTCGCCGGGCGCGCCACCGAAGAAGACAAGGCACAGCCCCCAGCCAAGAAGAAGTGATCCGACGACTCACGGCCCCCGCAACCCGGGCCCCGAGCCGTGAGCAGACATCTCCCGCCGATTGCAGTAGTCCGTAGATTCCAGTCCCCAGTCCTCCCTCCCGAGTGCCTCGTGCCTCTCCCCCCCAGTCCCCCCGCAATCGGTCTTCATCCCGGAACCCACCCCTCCCGGTCTGAACGCCCGCTTGCACACCAGAAGGTGATCGCCATGGCCAGCATCAGCAGCGGTACCAAGGGCCTTGATCATGCCCACGGGCATGGACACCACGACGAGGGCTCGTACCTCACGCCGAAGTCCACGGTGTGGGCCACCATTGTCGATTGGGCCACCACGATCGATCACAAAAAGATCGGCGTGATGTACCTCTTCGCGATCCTCTTCATGTTCTTCGTCGGCGGCCTCGCGGCCATCGTTGTTCGACTCGAGCTCTTCGAGCCGACGCGCACCGCGATCGACGCCGTGGGTGCAAGCTCGATCAAGGGTCATCTGCTGGGCTCGGTCACCGGCGAGACGGACCTGCTCAAGGCCAACAACCTCTACAACCGCATGTTCACGTTCCACGGCCTGGTCATGGTCTTCCTGGTGATCGTGCCCAGCATCCCCGCGTCGCTGGGCAACTTCCTGATCCCGCTGATGCTCGGTGCCAAGGACGTCGCCTTCCCGAAGCTCAACTTGCTGTCGTGGTACATCTACGTCGTCGGCTCGATCTTCGCGGTTGTCAGCGCCCTGGGCGGCGGTGTTGACACCGGCTGGACGTTCTACACCCCGTACTCCACGCTCACCGAAGAGGGTCACTGGCGCGTCGTGGCGATGATCGCCGCGGCGTTCATCCTCGGCTTCTCATCGATCCTCACCGGTCTGAACTTCGTCGTCACGGTTCACAAGCTCCGCGCCCCGGGCATGGGCTGGTTCGATATGCCGCTGTTCATCTGGGGCATGTACGGAACCGCGATCATCCAGGTCCTCGCGACGCCGGTCATCGGCATCACGCTGCTCCTGCTCATCTTCGAGCGCCTCTTCCACATCGGCATCTTCGATCCGCGCCTCGGCGGCGACCCCGTCCTCTTCCAGCACTTCTTCTGGTTCTACAGCCACCCCGTCGTGTACGTGATGATCCTGCCGGGCATGGCGGTGATCAGTGAGATGATCGCGGTCTTCTGCCGCAAGAAGATCTTCGGCTACCGCGCCGTGGCCTTCAGCTCGCTGGCGATCGCCGGCATCAGCTTCGTCGTCTGGGGCCATCACATGTTCACCAGCGAGGGTGAGCTGTCGGCGGTCATCTTCTCGGCGCTGACGTTCCTGGTCGCGCTCCCCTCGGCGGTCAAGGTCTTCAACTGGATCGGCACGCTCTACGGCGCTTCGATCGACCTCAAGACGCCGATGGTCTACGCCCTCGGGTTCCTCTTCCTCTTCTCCATCGGCGGCCTCACCGGCCTCTTCCTGGGCGCCCTGAGCACCGACCTGCACTTGCACGACACCTACTTCGTCGTCGCCCACTTCCACTACGTCAT
>JALHNK010000010.1:37150-47265 GCA_022843565.1 Phycisphaerales bacterium | reverse complement strand
GGTGGCGAGTCCGCGAGCCGGAGGGGGCGCGGCTGCCGGCGTTGCTTGCATCGCCCGCACTCGCCGAAGCGCGAACCTGACGCGCTCGTGCGTGCTGCGGTTCTCTACGAGCACACAGAGTCGTCAGCCACAAGTCTCACCAGCCATCCGCACGACACATCACGCGCCACCACATGTGAAAACACCCCGGTTGCCCGGGGTGTTGATCGAACTGGTCAGACACTCACACTCGCTCGGCGATCAGGCGACCTTGAACTGGTCCATGATCTTCTTGAGCGACTCGGCCTGTTGCGACAGCATCGATGCGGCGCTGGCCGCCTGAGTCGCGGCGCCGGCACACTCGCGGTTCGAGGCCGTCATCTGCTCGATGGTGCGGCTGATCTCCTCGGTGGCGCCGGCCTGCTCTTGGGTTGCCGCCGCGATCGCGCCGGCCATCTGCTCGGCCACGATCTGGGCCTTGACGATCACTGCGACCGCCTCGCCCGTCTCGGTGCCCTTCTTGCGACCGTCGCCCACGGTCTGGCGACCGACCTTCATCGCCTCGGCGGCACTCGTCGTGCCCGCTCGCATCGCGCCGATCGTCTTGCTGACTTCGCCGGTGGCCTGCGTGGTGCGCTCGGCCAGCTTGCGAACCTCGTCGGCGACGACCGCGAAGCCGCGACCGTGCTCGCCCGCTCGCGCGGCCTCGATGGCGGCGTTCAGCGCGAGCAGGTTCGTCTGATCGGCGATGTCCTGGATGACCTGGACGACGCGACCGACCTCCTCGCCCTGCTTCTCCAGCGTGTCAACGACGTTCGAGACATCGTCGAACCGCAGGTTGATCTGGCCCAGTTGGTCAACAGTCTCACGCACGAGCTGCCCGCCGGACTCGGCGTTCTTCTTGGACTCCGCCGCGGCGCCCGCGGCGTCGGCGGACTTGGTCGCAACTTCCGAGACGCTGGACGCCAGCTCGGTGACGGCTGCAGAGACCTGGGCCGCCGACTCCTCCTGCTGCTTGACGCTCGAGGCGAGCTGCTCGCTGGACGCGGCGACCTCGGTCGATGCCGCAGCGACCTGATTCGTGGTGGACTGGATGTCACCGACCATCTTCCTGAGCGAGGCCGACATCGTGTCCGTCGCGTTCGCCAGGCGACCGATCTCGTCGTTGATGGTGATGTTCAGCGGGGCGATCGTCAGGTCGCGCTTGGCAACGCTGTCCAGCGTGTTTGCGACGCGGGCCAGAGGCACCGTGATGCTGCGGATCGTGAAAAAGCCGGCGATGAACGCCAGAATGGTCGAGGCACCCGCCGCGACCAGCGCGACCATGATCACCCGGTGCTCCAGGTGTACCAGCGCCGCCTGGTCCTTGGCGCGAAGCTCGTTCTGATTCTCGATCATCTCGTTCAGCGAGGCGCGCACCTGCCCCGCCAGCGGGCCCGCCTGATCCTTCTGGATCTTCAGCGCCTCGTTCAGCTTGCCCGCCGTGGCAAGGTCAGACATCTTGGTGTGATACTCCTTCAGCTTCACCGCACCGGCCTTCGCTTCCGCCAGGCGCTCCTTGTTCTTCGGGTTCGTCCAGCTCTCAGAAAGCGTCGCGAGCTTCGCCATCTCCTGCTCGGCTTCCGTCCACGCATCGGCACGCCCCGCGGCGTACTTCGCCGCACCGGCCGCGTCGTCGGCACTCAGGAGTTGACCACGCAGGGCCGCCGACGCGGCGCTCATGTCCGCGAGCATCGCCTCTCCCGCGGCCGTCGTCGGCACACGCTGCTCGAGAACCACCTTGGTCTGGGTCTCAAGCGAGTTGAGGCTCGACCACACCAGCAGGCCATCGGCCACCGCCAGCCCCGCGAGCAAACCAAACCCCAGCACCAATCGAGCCTTCAACGTCAGTCGCATGCCAAGCCTCCTGTGATCAGATGAAACGAACAAACCGGTTCCGCGTGAGATTTGTCTCGGCTTCTCTTTCGTCCCTCTTCGTGGTTTTCCCGATTGCCAGCGGTTACTCGCGCGATTTGCACGATTCAGGCCCGTCTGCAACGTTTATCGCGATCAGCGAACCGGCCCCGCGTCCGCTCGCACGCCGGGCTTTCTCGCTAAACTCGCACCATGAGCGACCTCGTTCGAATCACCGACGTCTCGCCTCGCGACGGCCTCCAGAACGAGGCCGGGATCATCTCCACGCAGGACAAGCTGCGGCTTCTCGGGCTTCTGGCCGCCGCCGGGGTCGACGAAGTCGAAGTCACGAGCTTCGTTTCTCCAAGGTGGATCCCCGCGCTCGCTGACTCCGGCGAACTGGTCAGCCAGCTCGCCGAGGTTCTCGGACGCGATGAGATCGACCGGCGCGAGCCGTGGTCCACGTACTTCGCCAGCGACGCCGCGTGCAAGTTCTCCGCGCTTGTGCCCAACCAGCAGGGCATGGAGAAGCTGCTGCAAGTGAACATCGACCCACGCGACGAGGACGCCGTCGCCACCCCGCTCAGCAAGATTGCGGTCTTCACCGCCGCGAGCGAGTCGTTCTGCCAGAAGAACATCGGCTGCGCGATCCACGAGTCGCTCACGCGCTTCAAGCCCGTCATCGCGCTGGCCGGGCAACACCAGCTCTTCACCCGCGGCTACATCTCCTGCGCCATCGCCTGCCCCATCGAAGGCCCCATCAACCCCAACCGCGTCGCCGATGTCGCCGTGGAACTCGCCGAGCTGGGCTGCGCTGAGATCGACCTCGGCGACACCATCGGCGCCGGCACCCCCGAGAACGTGCGAGCGCTCATCGAGGCGGTCATCGCGCGCCTGGGCAACAAGTGGCTCACCGGTGATCGACTCACGCTGCACCTGCACGATACCTTCGGTCGCGCCGCGGATTGCGTCAAGACCGCGCTCTACCTCGGCATCCGCTCGTTCGATTCCAGCGTCGCCGGCCTCGGCGGCTGCCCATACGCCGGCACACCCGACGCGCCCGCCCCCGGCAACATCTCCACCGAGCTGCTGGTCAAGACCGTTGAGAGCGAGGGTTATCAGACGAGCGTGCGGATGGACCGGCTGAAAGAGGCCGCGACGTTCGCGACGCGCATCGTCGCCGAGGCTCGCGCCCGCGTGGCGCTGGCAAAGCTCGCCGGCCCTGAGACTCAGCCATGACGCGCACGCCGACGTTCCTCCGCACCGAAGATCACAACGGCGTCACGCTCGTGGCGCTCTCACGCGCCGACAAACGCAACGCGCTCACGCCCGACATGATCTTCGGCCTCGACACGCTGCTGAAGGAAACGATCGCCGCCAGCCGTGCCGTTGTCCTCGCGGGCGATGGCAACGTCTTCTGCGGCGGCTTTGACCTCAAACTCTGCCACACCGACCACGGCACACTCGAATCGCTTCTCATCGGCCTCTCTCGCGTCATCGAGACCCTGCGTGCCAGCGACAAGCCGGTCGTCATCGCGGCCCACGGAGCCGCGATCGCTGGCGGCTGCGCACTGCTCGGCGGCGCTGATGTCGTCGTCACCGATCGCGTCGCGTCGCTGGGCTACCCCGTCGTCACGCTCGGCATCTCGCCGGCGGTCTCAGCGCCGTATCTCGCCCAGCGTGTAGGAAGCGGCGCGGCCCGCGAGCTGCTGCTTGGTGCCGGATTGATCACCGGCGAAGAAGCCCGGCGAATCGGCCTCGCCGACGTGTGTTGTGATGTTCGCGAAGACGTCGTGCCCAGGGCGCTGCGCATCGCCGGCGTGCTTGCTGCGAAGCCCGTCGAGGCGTTCGCCGCGACCAAGACGCTTCTGCGGGAGATCGAGGAACTCTCGGGCGTGCTGCACCGATCCACCGCCCTCAAAGCCAGCCTCAAGCTCACCGAGTCCAGCGAACAACGCACCCGCCTGGCCAACATGTGGGGCGGCTCCCCCAACGCAAAGACCTAGCAACCCATAAAGCCCCCGCCGCCCCCGCTCAGTCTTGATCGCTCCGTTCTGTCCTCCCAGTGCCCGATGCCCAGTGCCTAGTGCCCTGTCACAAGTGCCCAGTGCCCTCTCCCCCAGTGCCCTCCCGAGTTTCTCCATGCCACTCGCAACACTCGACACCACATCACCCATCGCCCGCCTCACGCTCAACCGCCCTGAGTCGCGCAACGCGCTCTCGCTTGAGCTGCTCACCGAGCTGCACGCGCACGCCGACGCGCTGCACCGCCTGCCGCCTGAGAGCGCGCCGACGGTGGTGGTGCTCACGGGCGCTGGCCGCGCGTTCTGCGCGGGCATGGATCTGAAGGAAGTCCTCGGCAATCCCGATCGCGCCCGCGAGCTGCTTCACACGCTCGCGACGCTCACGCTCAAGCTCCGCACGCTGCCGAGCATCTTGGTCGGCGTCGTCAACGGCCCGGCCATCGGCGGCGGCTGCGGCCTCGTCACCGTCTGTGATGTCGCCATCAGCTTCACCGACAACAAGCTCGGCTTCCCTGAAGTCGATCTGGGCGTCTGCCCCGCGGTCGTCGCGCCGTGGCTCGTCCGCAAGATCGGCCCCGGACGCGCCCGCCAAGTCCTCCTCATGGGCGGCCTCATCAGCGGCAAAGAAGCCTTCGACACCGGCATCCTCACCCACATCGCCCCCACCGCCGCCGACCTGCCCACCCTCAGCGAGCAACTCGTGCAGCGACTGGCCACCGCCGGCCCCGCGGCCCTCCGCGCCACTAAAGAACTCCTCAACCAGCTCGACGGCTCGTACGACCACGCCCTGCTCTCGCGAGCCGCGGATCTGTCGGCGGACGTGCTGAACTCGCCCGCGACGCAGGAGACCCTGCGGAAGAAGCTCGGGGCGTAGGGGCAACCGCCCGCGAGCAGGCGGCGCACTGCCCTCGTCATGAATCGGGTACCCTCCCGCCATGAATCCCAACACGCCCAACACCACTGCCGCCACGCCGCTGCCCACCGCCATCGACGCCGACAAGGTGATCACGATCACGCTTGAGGCGAACCAAGGGCCGATGTGCATCCTTGACGAGGCCCTGATCCGCCGGATCGAAGCGACCCTCAAGGCGCTCCCTCGCGACGCGGCGGGTCTGATCCTGGCGTCCGCGTCGCCGCGCGTGTTCGTCGCTGGCGCTGATCTCAAGAGCATCATCGCGATGAGCCATGATGACCTTGATCGCTACCTCGCGTACGGCCAGCGCGTCTTCGGGATGCTCTGCGATCTGCCGTATGTCACGGTCGCCGCGATCAACGGTGCGGCGTTGGGCGGCGGGCTTGAGCTGGCCATGCACTGCGACGGGCTCGTGGCCTCTCCGGCGCCGATGCTCCCCGGCAAGGACGGTGCGCCCGCGTCACCAAAGCCCTATCCCGTCGGCCTGCCCGAGGCGGGCCTGAGCATCTGCCCCGGCTGGGGCGGCACGAACCTGCTGCCGGCACGCGTCGTTGATATCGCCGAGGCCATGCGCCGCACCTGCACCGGCAAGACCTGGACCATCGACAGCGCGATGGAGGTCGGGCTCTTTGACGCCGTAAGCGATGCGGCGAGCGCCGCAAGCCTACTGGCCACCGCCAAGTCCTGGCTGCTTGACAATCGCACGCTCGTGAGCGAACGCCGCGACGGGATGCCCTTGCACTGGATCGGTCGCAACCACGTCATCAACGAGGCGGGCGTGGCGCTCCATGAGCTGCGCACGCAGCTCGGTGGCGGCGACCCCGCCAAGAGCTGTCTGGACGCGATGCACGCCGGGCTCTCCGGCGGGCGCGCCGGCTGGGAGGCGGCGTTGAAGGTCGAGCGCGAACAGCTCAACCGTCTGCGCGCGGCGCCCGCGGGCAAGGGCGCGATCGACGCGTTCCTGACCAAGAAGTGATAACGATGACCGTTGAGTCCCGCGAGTTCGGACGCCGTGCGTGAGGCTCTGCGAAGGCACGGGTTCAACGCTCGCGAGCGCACTGGTGAACGAGGACACGGAAAACGTGGCGTTGCCTGCGCGACCGCCCAGATCGCTCACGCACACCCGTCAAAGTACACGCTGAAGAACACGTTGTAATCACCCTCGGTGACGCCGTTGTTCGTGCCCGGCGCACCGGCATTGAATGGCGGCAGCGCAGCGCCCGCATCGTCGGCGATGTCGCAATACGCCAGCGCATCAAAGAACCCGCTGAAGAACGCGTTGTAATCGCCCTCGGTCACGCCGTTGTTCGTGCCCAGCGCCGGCAGGAGCGGGCTGCCCAGCGGCTGCCCGGCATCATCGGCGATGTCCGCCGGCGAGCAGCGCTGCGGGAACGCGATCGGCGTGGTGCGGACTTCGATCCGTGCGATGTCCGCGCGGGCGCTGGCGCTGGACGTGTTGTCACCGATGAACAGGAAGTTCCGGATGCGATACGGGTTGAACGGCAAGCCCGAGCCGCTGCTGTCCCACGCGGAGTAGTCGCGCATCGGGCCGCTCAGCACGCGGACGCCATCGACATAAAGCGTGTACGCACCGCCCTGCATGTTCAGGTCATACCGCCGGAACCCATCGCCGCTGTCGTTCCACGCGCCCTCGCTCTGGGTGAACAGCACCGGCGGCACGCCGCCCGCCTGCGCCCACACCCGATCCTCCCAGATCCCAAGCTCGATCCCCGGCCCCTCGCTAGACAGCGAGATCACGCTCACACCCGCGCGGTGCGCCGTCGCGTGGGTTTCGCTCACTACACGTACATCGAACCGCACGCTGTAACCCGTGCTCGCGTTCAGCACCGGCCACGCCGCATTCACCGCCGACGGCGGGATGCTCGAGAACAACGAAAAGTGCGAGAAGTACCCCCCACGGCTTGAGTTCGCGTTGCTCGAATCAAGCGTCACATACCCCGGCGATGTCGCCACCTGCGTCTGCGTCCCGCCGCCAGTCCCAAACGGCGGCAGGAACACGACCCATCCCTGACTTTGCGGCAGCGTGTTCAACGCTCCGTTGTAGACAACCGTCGTCGCGCCACCGGCCGACGCAGCCAACGCGAGCGCACCCGCAAACCCGAGACCCCGGCACGCACCGGGGACCCGCCTCCACGATGGATTCAACGCCATGCCCATAACCGAAGTATTCACCACGAACCCGCGGCGTGCAAAGGAACTTGCAAGCCCAGACGCGGTCTCGAGCCACAGGGAGTCTGCGGGAGGCAGGCGGGACGCCTGCCCCACCATGGGCGAGCATTACGCGCCCTCGTCGGGCCTCTCACCGGCCCCGGTCACACTCTCGCTGATCACGTCATAGCACGTCGCCAGCAAGCCCACCAGCGGGAACTTCGCGGTCGTGAACGGGCTCGGCCCCAGCCGGCGCAGCAGCGGGTGCGAGACCGGCGCCGGCGTGATCGAAAGATCCAACTCCTCGGCGCTCACCGGCGCACTCCAGAACGACTCCAGGCACGACGCCAGCGCCGGCTGCACGATGTCCGTCACACCCGGGATGCGCGGCGTCAACGTCGCGATGTGCCGGTCCGCGGCACCCGGCGACGCCATCGCCCGCGACTGCGCGATCGCACGCTTCTGGCGCAGCCGCTCCAGCAGGTCTTCCTTCCACAACCCGCGCAGGGCAAAGATCAGGAACGGATCTTGCCCGAGCTTCTCGGCCACGATCGCCATCACGCAGCAGACGTGCTTGCAGAACGGCCCGTCGTGTACGGGCTGCTCCGGGCGCACCGGGCGCGCGGTCGCACCGGGGATCAGCGGCTGCGCCGCAAGCGCCGCGGCGTTCATCCGCACGCAGTTGCAAGCGAACGTGATCTCGCTCAGGTCCTGCGGGAACAGCCGCAGCCCCGACGGGCGGAACACGTCCTCGATCGCCGGAGGCACCTCGCCCGCGAGCAACCCGGCAACATGTTTCGCCTCGCTCACCATCGTCTCGATGACCTTTTCCCACTGATCAAACGTGAACACCGGCAAGCGAACATCCACGCTATACGGCGTCGGCAACCGGCCCTGCACCTTCGCGGAGATATGCCCCGCGTTCACCGGCGCCGCCGGCGCGCCGGGCGCCGGCGCCTGCGGCAACATCAGCGATTTCGTCTGCCCAGCCCGCGCGTACGCGATGCCCTCGGCCAGCACGTCGTTGGCCGCCATCTCCTCCGGCAAGCGCAGCCAACGCTGCGCCGCCCAACTCGGCGACACCGGACCTACCTTGCTCGAGATCTTCACCCCGCCGCGCACCTTGCGCGGGTTCACCGTCGGCTGCGGCGCCCGCGGGACAAACCGCGTCACCGCACCCCCCGCACCCCCCGCACCCCCCGGCCCGGGCGTTCCCACCGTCGCACCCGGCAACGCCGCGGCGCCCTGCACCTCGCTCGCATCTGAAGCGTCCGGCGTGCCGGTATCAGCAGACTGATCGTCCGCGTCGTCAAACTCGCCGGGTTTGGTGGGCGGTGTGCTCACGCCAAGCCCTCCTCATCGCCGACACCCGCCGCTTCGACCGCAAGCTCAGCCGCCGCCGCCGAGAGATCTGCGGCGCTCATGCCGCTGCCAGCCGGCAGGCCGGAGCCGCCGCGAGCGTTGGGCTCGAACTCGTCCTGCTCCACCGCGTCCGCACGCAGCGTCAGCACATCGCGGAGTTGGTTGAGCGAGAGCTCGGTGAGCCACGTCTCGCCGGAGCCGATGACGTTGGCGGCCAGGTCCTGCTTCTGCTCGATCATCTGGTCGATGCGTTCCTCGAGTGTGCCAGCGACGACGAACTTATGGACCTGCACGGTGCGCGTCTGCCCGATGCGATACGCGCGATCCGTCGCCTGACTCTCGACCGCCGGGTTCCACCAGCGATCGAAGTGGAAGACGTGATTCGCAGCCGTGAGGTTGAGACCAACACCGCCGGCCTTGAGCGAGAGCACGAGGATCGGGTGCTTGGCATCGCCCTTCTGGAAGCTGGCGACGATCTGATCGCGCTGCGCAGCAGTCGTGCCGCCGTGCAGGAGCAGGACATCGCGATCAAGCTCGTGCCGCAGCATGTTCGCAAGCAGGATGCCCATCTGTCGGAACTGCGTGAAGACCAGCGCCTGACCACCGGACGACACGACCTCGTCGAGCATCTCGACAAGGCGCGAGCATTTGCCCGATCGCGACGGCGCGATGAGCGCGTCGGCCACCGGCTCCTCGACGCTCTTGCCCTTGAGGAACAGGTGCGGGTGGTTGCAGATCTGCTTGAGCTTGACCAGTCCGGCGAGGATCACGCCGCGGCGTTGGATGCCCTCGCTGCTCTCGGCGGTGGCGAGCATGGTTTTGACCGTCGCCTCGTACAACGACGCCTGCTCGGGCGTGAGGTAGCAGAAGTCCTTCGTCTCGACTTTCTCCGGCAGGTCCGCGATAACCGCCGGATCGGTCTTGAGCCTTCGCAAGACGAACGGCTGCACGATCGCGCGCAATCGCTTGGCCTTCAGCGAGTCGCGATACCGCTCGATCGGCACCGCGAAGCGCGTGCGGAACTCGTGCAGCGTGCCGAGCAGGCCGGGGTTCAAGAAGTCCATGATCGACCACAGCTCGCTCAGGCGGTTTTCGATCGGCGTGCCCGTGAGCGCCACGCGGCGCGGCGCATCCAGCGAGCGGATGGCCTGCGTCTGCTTGGCCTGCGGGTTCTTGATGTTCTGCGCCTCGTCCAGCGCGATCCTGCGCCAGGGGATCGGCTCAAGGTGCTCGCGATCGCGGTACGCCAGCGCGTACGTCGTGATCACCAAGTCGTTCGCGATCGCCTTGTTCAGCAGCGTCTCGCCCTTGGCGCGCTCCAGCCCATGATGAACCATCACGCGGAGCTGCGGCGCAAACCGACCCGCCTCGCGCAGCCAGTTGCCCACCACGCTCATCGGCACGATCAGCAGCGTCGGGCCGGGGATCCCCGTGCCGTTGTCCGTCGCGCCCGTTCGGGCCAGCTCCGCCAGCGCGTCGCGCTCGTGCAGCAACATGGCCAGGAACTGGATCGTCTTTCCAAGGCCCATGTCGTCGGCTAGACACGTCCCGAGGCCGAAGCGATCAAGGAAGCTCAGCCACGACAGGCCCTTGAGCTGATACGGGCGCAGCGAGCCCACAAAGCCCTCGGGGGCCGCGAGCATCGGCAACTGCTGATTCTGCGACGGATCGCCGAAGATCGCCGCCGCCCAGCCCGTTACATCCATCCCCAGCACCGGCAGCCCGGTCTGCTTGGTGTCCGCGGCGTACGCCAGCCGGATCGCCTTGCCCAGCTC
>JALHNK010000010.1:0-37140 GCA_022843565.1 Phycisphaerales bacterium | reverse complement strand
CGCCGACTGAATATCTTCCGGACGGATCTCCACCCATCGCCCGCCGATCATCACCAGCGGCGAGCGCATCGACGCCAGCTTCTCAAACTCCGGCAGCGACAGCGACGTATCGCCCAGCGACACCTGCCAGTGATAGTTCACAAGCGTGCCCAGCCCAACGCGAGACACCGCCGCCGCCGGCGAAACGCCCGCCAGCGAGTGCGCGTCCGAATCGATTCGCAGACGCACGCCCAGGCGTGATTGCGGAGACTCCCACCAGTGCGGCGCGTGGACCGCATAGCCCTGCTCGACCAGCAGCGGCTTCACCTCCCGCAAAAACTCGTACGCCTGATTCGTCGTCAGGCTCAGCGTCGTCGGCTCGCTCTGGCTCAGCGCAGTCTCCAGCGGCTTGAACAATCGCGCCGCCCGCGCCAGCTCCGAGAGCAGCAGTTCCTGCGGCTTATCAATCCGGTGCGTGTCCACCAGCGCGCTATCGCTGGGGAGCAGCCAGATCTCCTGCGCGTCGATCGTCAACGACGGATCATCGAGCGATTGCAGCGCCAGCGTGAGCTGCCACACCAGCCCCGGCCCCGGCGCTTCAAGGTCGTGCAGACCCGACAGGTCCACCGGCTCTTGCAATCTGAAACACAAGCGCCATTGGCTCGACGGCCCACGCTCCTGCAGCGAACCCACCCACCCGCGCACTTTGCGCAGCAAATCCGGTCGCTTGTCCGCCGGGCACCGCATCTGCGGCTGCTCGCCCAGCAGGCCCGTCAGCCACGACACGTGCGCATCGGCGGCCTCATCACGCCCCTCGATCGTGTCCTCCATCGTCTGCGCCCGCAGCGCAGCGCGGCAGGACGCATCGGCCACCCGCATCAAAAAGTCTTCAATCACCGGCCACGCCTGGCTGCCCATCGCATCCACGCCCGCACGCGCCGAGGGCGGCATGATCTCCACCAGCACGCGCAGGCGCGCCGCCGACGCATCATCCGCCGGCCACACCTGCCACAATCCGCGCAGCAGCCCCGTGCCCTCCTGAAGCGCCATCGGCACCACGCGCTGCTGCGACAGCAGCCACCGCACGTACCGCGCGAGCAAGACGAAGTACTCGCAGTCCTCCGCAACCGTGAGCACCTCGGTCGCGGCCCCGCCACCTTCGCCCCCCGCGCCGGTTGCCACGTCGCCGTCACTGGCGCGCGCCTCGCGGCCATCCATGTCGCGCTCGCCTGACGAATCGCCCGCCGCGAGCAGTGCCTTCTCGCTCTCCTCGCCCGGGTCCGTCGCGCGATCGATCGCACTGAGCACCGCCATCGCATCCGCGGGCGTGACGCGCACCGTCGGCACTTCAAACGTCACCAGCGACACCACACCCGCGTCTTCGCCCTGGCCGGACGCATGAGCCGCGCGCGGGCTCGGCAGCGGCGTCGGCAGCGCCTGCCCGTTGGCATCCAGGAGCACCGTCGCCGGCAGCGACATTTGTATCTTGCCCGCCTGCAACGCAATCGCGACAACGCCCTGCTCGCAGAGCACTTGCGTGATCTCGCCGGCCGGTGCCGCCAGCGTGTGCAGCGCCGCACCGCCAACACCCACCGGCGCGATCTCCACGTCCACGGCCTTGCCGACGCGTTCGCCCCAGAGGTGCAAAGCCGCGTCGCACCAGACCGCATGAATGACGAGCTTGTGCATCCTGCCTCGCGTGAATGTCATCAACCCCGACCACCAGACTCCGTCAATGAGGGCGCAGGGACTCGAACCCTGGACCTACGGCTTAAAAGGCCGCTGCTCTACCAACTGAGCTACGCCCTCAGTACCTCCGATGCGCACGATGACCCCCGCTGGCGCAACCGCTGCGCGCACGGGGTTCGTCGGACGATCCGAGTCGCATCATAGATCGCCCGCAATCCCAAGGCTGCACCTTTGCGCGTATTCCTGCACACTCCGGCCCACTTGGCCAAACTTCTTCGCGCCACCCTCACGCAGACTCGCCAGCCCCCGCGCCCCCACTGCCGCACCCGCTCCACCTCACCCTCCGCCTCTCCCGACCCGGCCCCGGCGCGCCGCCGAGCCTTCGACCAGCCGCCGCAGGATCTCGACATGCCGCTCCGTCGCGCCCGCGCTCTCGCGGATGCACCTGGCCCCCGCCTGCGCCATGCGCTCCCGGGCCGCGGGGTCGTGCAAGAGTCTCTCCAGCTCCGTTCGCAGCTGACCGGTGTGAACCACCTTGATCGCCCCGGCCTTCACCAGCAAGCCCACGATCGTCGAGAAGTTCGCATACTCCGGCCCGATCAGCGTCGCCTTGCCAAGCCCGATCGCCTCCAGCGGATCGCTCCCGCCCAGCGGCGTGAACGACCGGCCAATCACCACCACATCCGCCAGCGCATACGCCGCGCGCAGCTCGCCGAGCGAATCCAGCAGGAACCGATCGCCAAAGAGCCGCCCGCGCACGCTCGACATCCCAAGCCCGCCCCGCGAACCCCCACCCCCCCCAACCATCGCACCCGCTCGCTCGCCCGTCTTCGATCGCCTCACGCACATCGGCAGGTCCCTCGCCGCGGCGTCAAACCGCTCCGGCTTGCGCGGCGCACACAAGAGCTGCGTGCCCACCGGGCAGCATTCGTGCATCAGCTTTTCCTCACCCTCGGCTGTCGAGCCGGCCACCACCAGCGGCTTCGTCCGATCGATCCCCATCGCGATCGCGAGCCCCTCGGCCTGCTCGCGCACGCGAGCCGCCGCCGGAGACTGCGCCCCGCCGCCCAGTTCGATCAACCCCTCAGCCGCGGTGTCCCATTTCATCGAGCCGGTGACCACGCACCGCTCCGGCGGCACACCCATCGCCCGGAATCGCTCCGCGTACGCCTCGTCCTGCACCGCCGCGATCGTCAACCGCCGGAAGCTCGGGCCGATGAAAGCTCGCACGCGCTGGTAGCCGCGAAACGACCGCTCGCTGAGCCGCCCGTTGATCACACCCACCGGCACCCCGCGTCGCTCGCACTCGCGCACGAAGTTCGGCCACACCTCAAGCTCAACACTCGCGAACGCATCCGGTCGCACCCGATCCAGAAACCGCCGCACGGTCCACGAGAAATCCAGCGGGTACCGCACCACCGGCCCCGGGCACTCTGAGCCCGGCCCGAACAACTCGCGCGCCCGCTTGATCCCCGTGTCCGTCGTCGCCGCGACGACCACCTCCATCTCCCGCCTCAGACGCGGCACCAACTGGCGCAGCGCACTGACCTCCCCCACTGACACCGCGTGAATCAACAGCCGCCGGCGAAGCTCACTGCGGTCCACACCGTTCGCTACGCGTGCGGCGTCGGCACCGGCCCCAACGACCGCACCGTTCGCATCATCTAAGCCATCGCCACCACCCTCACCCCTCAGCCCCTCGCCCGCACCCTCATGCCCCAGCCGCTCGCGCCAGCCCGATCGTGCCTTCCGCGCCCACACCGGCAACAACGCCGCGGCACCAAGCGAGTACATCAAATCGAATGCGTTCATGCGGTGTTCAATGTCGCCAGTCAATGGGCAGGCAGGGATTCGAACCCTGGACCCTTCGCATGTAAAGCGAATGCTCTAGCCAACTGAGCTACCCGCCCGGGTCGCCCAGTGTAGGAACTCGGCGCCACCACCGACGACTCCACAACCCGCGCGAGCTCCGCGAGCACCGCTGTCATCACGATCGCCCCTGTCCCTGTCGCCATCGAAAAAGGCCCCGCGCACGCGCGGGGCCTTGTCACCGTTCACTCACTGGCGACCTTCACTCAATCGCGCTGCACGCCGGCCGCTGGCCAGCCGACCAGCACGCCACGATCACTTATCGCCCAGCTTCTCACCCGTCGCCTGCTTCTTCTCCGGCAGCACGGTCATCTGCGGGTAGATCATCACCCGGTCGTGAATCAGGAACACGATGTCGTTCTTCCCGTCGCCGGTCACATCATTGATGATCACGTCCCGCGGCTCGAACTCACGCGAATCCCCACCAGAGAACATCCGCGTCTCAAAGATCTTCGTCTCCGTCGCCAGCAGCAGGTTCCGCTTCTTGGTGAACGCCAGGATCGCGCACGACTGCTCCTTGGCATCGCACACCACCACGTCCAGCATCCCGTCGCCGTTCACATCGCCCACGCTGAGCTGGTGCTCGCTGCGATCCGTCGCGTCGGATCGGTACGCCGCGAAGTCCTCCATCTTCAGCTTTTTGCCCGCGAGGCGCACGACGGCGAACGCGTCATCGGCCAGGCACAGCACGCCCTGCTGATTGTCACCGGCGAACGCGCCGGCAAAGATCTGCCCGGGCGAGAAGCCCATCATGCGCACGCGCTGCTTCACGCCGGTGGCGTCCATGAACAGCAGCCGACCGTTGCCCTTGTCGCTGGCGACCAGCATCGGCTTGCCGTCCTCGCCCTTGAGCACCGTCAGGCCCACTAGATCCGTGCCGGGGTCCGAGACCGTGATCTGGTTCACAACCTTCCAGCCCGCCTTCGCGTCGTACACACACGCCCGCACAAAGTTCTTGTCCGCGATCACCAGTTCGCTCTTGCCGTTGCCCGTCCAATCCACCAGCGCCGAGTTCTGCGGCCCCGCCGCCTGCACCAGACCGAACTGCGGCATCTTCTCGCTGGTCAGCAGCGTCGTCGGCTTGCCCTTCTCGGGCTTCTCACCGCCGCCGCGAATCATGATCATCGGCTCGCCGGGGGTGAAGAGCAGCAGGTCGCTGGAGCCGTCCTGATCAACATCGGCCGCGAGCAGTGACTGCGGCGAGCGGCTCACACCCGTGAGCGCGATGGTGGAGACACCATCGCCTGTCCCGCCCTCGCCCTTGCCCTTCATCGCCGGCTGGTGCAGTTCGATCGTGTGGTCGCGCTTGTTCTTCACGACGACCGCGAGCGTGCCCACGCCGTCCAGATCAACAAAGCCGATCGCCGAGGGCGAAGCGCCCTCGGTCTTGACCGCCACCGGCGTCGGGAACGTGAGCTTCTTGGTGCTCGAGTCATACCGCGAGATGCCGACGGCCTTCTCTTCCTCTGACAGCACAAAGACCGTCGAGGTCTGGGACTCATCAAACTTGCCCGGCCCCGCCACCGCAACAAACTTCGGCTGCTTGAACGCGCTGAACATCTCCGCATCACCCGGGCCGACGCCCGTGCGCTGGCGGTACAGGTTCAGCGTGTTGGTCTTGGCGTCCGTCGCCAGGATGTCCAGCATCCCGTCCGAATCGATATCCGCAACCGCGACCGAGCGGTCCTTGCTCACGCCATCCACGAAGCCGTGGACCTCCGCGTTCGCCTCGCGCTCGCTGATCGCGCCCTCGCTGGCCTTGCCGGCGTCGATCGGCGACGAGTTGAAGTCATAGAACACCACGCGACGGCTCGCCCGCTCCAGGATGCCAAGGCTCGCGCCCGGGCGACCCTCGAACCGCGCGTTGTCCGCATCGCGCAGGGCCGGTGACTCAAACCGAAGCTCGCTGTTCAGCAGCCCGCGCTTGCTCTGGCTCTGCGGATCCTGCTGCTGGCGGAACAACCGCACCGGCATCGGATCTTCCGGCACCAGGGCCATGATGTCCTTCAGCCCATCGCCGTCGTAGTCCTCCACCAGCATCCCGGCGATCTGTCCGCCCGAGCCCAGCTTCCGCGGCTCGCCCAGCGACCCGTCCTTCATCAGCGGGAAGACGTTGATCTTCTCCTCGGCAAACGTCACCAACTCCGGCATCGCGTCGCCCATGACATCCGCGATCCGCAGCATCGACTGCCCGGCCTGCACGCCCTTGATCCGGTGACGCTGCAGCAGCTTGTAGCCGCCATCGGCCTGCTGTTTCATGATGCCGACCTCAGCCGGGCTGGCCGAGACGTAGATCAGGTCCTGCTTGCCGTCGCCATCGACATCAAAGCCCCGGATCGCGCTGACGCGCCCCGAGAGCTGGATTTCCTTACGGTCGTAGTACGCCGTGGGGCGAAGCTGGTTGACGCGAGAGTCTTTCATAAGCTCTTCGAGCGTCTTGGGGGTTGTCCTGGCGACATACACCTCAACGCGGCTCTTGGCGTTGTTGACCACCGCCAGGTCGTTCTTGCCGTCGCCGTTCAGATCGGCGACGATCATCGGTCCGCAGCCGCGATCGACCACGATCGTCCGCAGCGGCTCAAAGCCGAAGTACGAACTGAGCTTGGCCTCTTGCTGTCCGTGCGCCGCGGCGCCGCCAGCACAGAGAGACAGTGACAGCGCCGCAACCTTCAAAGCATTCATCGACATGAAAAACCCCTGGGTGTGGAGCGCCCGCAACGTGGGCGCTTGATGCCAGTATACTTGCGCGACCGGGCGAGCGTTGCTCGTCCACATCAGTTTTCTATTGGAGGCACGATGACACCAGCCGCGACGATTCTCTCCTCTGTGGCCGCGCTGCTCGCAATGCAACAGCCCGCGCCATCAACACCCGCGGCATCCAGCCCGGCACCCGCCCCCAAGGCCGCGGCCCCCGCCGCAGCGCCGAGCACCGCCCCCGCCGCCAAGAAATCCGAAGACACCAAGCCCGTCACCGGTGACACCCTCACCATGAACGACGGCACGTCGATGGTCGCCCCGATCATCCGCGAGAACAGCGAGAGCGTCTCGGTCGATCTGGCCGGCAACGTCGTCACCATCCCGCGCAGCCGCATCAAGGAAATCACGCGCCGCGCCGCCGATACGTCCGCCGCCGGCGAGGCGGTTTCGACCGATTCGCTCTTCCGCTCCGCCGCCACCCCCGGCGCTCTGCCCGAGCGCGCTCCCAAGGAGCTCGCCCAGCAGTTCGGCGAGGCCGTGATCATGGTGTCAACCCCCGGCGGCCTGGGCTCGGGCTTCATCATCAACCCCGAGGGCTACGCGATCACCAACGCCCACGTCATCCAGGGCGAGACCAAGCTCCGCGTCACCCTCTTCCGCAACGACACCTCCAGCGACGCGCAGAGCCTGCGCCGGTACGAGATCGAGGATGTCGAGATCGTCGCGGTGAACAACCACCTGGACCTCGCGCTCATCAAGCTCAAGAGCCCCGACGGCAAGCCGCTGCCCACCGTCTACGTCCAGGGCGTCGAAGAGCTCACCGCCGGCCAGGAGACCTTCGCCATCGGCGCTCCGCTCGGCCTCGAGCGCACGCTCACCACCGGCGTCATCGCCACCACCCAGCGCAACATGGACGGCCTCACCTTCATCCAGACCACCGCCCAGATCAACCCCGGCAACTCCGGCGGCCCCCTCTTCAACAACCGCGGCGAGGTCATCGGCGTCACCAACATGAAGCTCATGTTCATGGAAGGCCTCGGCTTCGCGATCCCCGCCCGCTATGTCCGCGACTTCATCCGCAACCGCGACGCCTTCGCCTACGACAAGAACAACCCCAACAGCGGGCACAACTACAACGCCCCACCCTCGCGCCAAAACTTCGGCGTCGCGCCGCAGCTTGACGACTCCAAGAACTGATCGAGCCGATCACCGCCCGTCATTCCTCGGCGTGATCGCACGCCGGGCGATCACCGGTGTCTCATCCTCACGTTGCCCACACGCCATCGGCAACGCGGTCCGCACTTTGCATCCGCCGGATGGCGCAGCCGAACACACACCGGGACCGCGCCGCCGGCACAGAGGCCACCGCACCCGAAGCACGCACACAAGGACACACAAGGAATCTCCATGAAGAAGCTCTCCACGCACGTCGCCGCGTTCTCCGCCTGCGCCCTCATGGCGCTGGCCGGCGCCGCCGGCGCTCCGAAGACCACCGTCGCCGATCTGGTCCCGGCCAACACGATCCTGCTCGTGCAGATTGATGACGCCACCGCCTCGCGCGCCGCCTGGAGCGCCTCGGCCCTCAGCAAGCTCATCGAGGGCGAGCAGTTCAAGGCCCTCTGGAAGGCCATCGGCGACGAAGCCGCCAAGCGCGGCGAGGCCGAGGTCAACTCCACCACCAAGTGGCTCGAAGAAGCCGGCGTGAAGATCGAGGAACTCCCCCTGCCCACCGGCTCCGCCGGCCTGGCGGTCATCCCCAATATCGACGCCAAGACGAACGAGATCACCACCGGCTTCCTCAGCGTTGCGGTCTACGACGCCGAGTCCGGCAAGAAGTTCGCTGAGGCCACCGACAAGGTGATCGAGAACCTCGAGAAGAAGAAGGTCGCCACCATCACCGACGAGACGATCGCCGGCGTCGCCGCCAAGAAGATCAAGCTCAACAAGCCCGAGAAGCCCAAGGACGCCAAGCCCAACGAGATGGGCGAAGAGGAGCCGGAGGCCGACGCGCTGCCGTTTGAAGAGGTCTACTTCGCTCGCTCCGGCGACACCTTCCTCATCGGGTCCGACATCGCCACGCTCGAGCGCGCGATCGACAACCTCGCCGGCAAGGGCAAGGGCGAGACCCTTGGCACGAGCCCCGGCTACGACGCCGCTCGCGCCGCGCACCAGCCCGGCACCATCGCCCACCTCGCGGCGTTCATCGAGCCCATCGCCAAGCTCGCCAAAGACCTCAACGGCAAGCTCCCGGAGCAGAGCTGGGAGAAGCCCGAGCCGGCGCTCCAGGGCATCGTCCGCTCTCTTCAAGATGAAACCACCCCGGTCATGCTCAGCGGCTTCGGCGTCAAGGGCACAAAGGCCCTGGTCGCATCACTGTCGTTGGACAGCGACACCGCTGTTGCACAGGTCGACTTCAGCATGCTCCAGAAGGACAAGGGCGGCCTGCTGAGCCTCATCGAGCCGCTGAAGGGCACCGCGATGCCCGCGTTCGTCGGCCCCGAGGTTGCCAGCGTCGGTGCGGCTCAGGTCCGGTTTGACAAGATCCTCGACCTCGCTCGCGCCACCGTCAAGGACCTCCCCGCAGAGACGCGTGCGAGCGCCGAAGCGGGCCTTGCGCAGGCCGAGGGCCTCATCGCGCCGATCCTCGGCGGCATGGGCCCTGAGGTCTACGTGATCACCATGGTCGAGCAGCCCTACTCGGCCACCAGCAACCACATGATCGGGGCCATCAAGATGGCCGACCCGACCCCGCTGGTCAACACCCTCACCGCCTTCGGCGGCCAGGCGGGTGCGAAGCCCCGTGATTTCGAGGGCCACCAGATCTGGGAGATGCCCGAGGGAATGGCTGACACTCAGATCGGCGTCGGCATCGGTCTGGGCTACGTCTTCATCGGCAACACCAAGGACATCGAGAACGCTCTCCGCTCCGGCGGGCGCGCCGATGGCCCGCGCCTCTCGAACGAGGCCCGCTTCAAGGCCGCCGCGGCGACCTTCGACCCCGCCATTGCTTCGCTGGCCTGGGCCGACACCGCCCAGGCCATGAAGTACATGTACTGGTCACTGCAAAACCCCGACGTGCTTTGGGAGCAGCAGACCAAGTCGCTGCGCGACATGGGCATGAACCCTGAGGAACTCGGCATGAAGAAGCCCGAGAAGCCGTCGTGGGTTTCCAAACTCCCGCCGATCGATGACGTGCTGAAGGTCGTCGGCGACAGCGTGCTGGAGTACACCTGGACCGCCAACGGCCCCAAGGTCCGCCTCCGCTACCTCCGCCCGGCGAAGTAAAGCTGTTCGTGGAGGGCCCTCGAAAACTCAACGCATCACAAACGGCCCGCCGCCTCGGCGGGCCGTTTTCATTTCACAGACCTGCGAGCTTTCAGTCGCGACGCGATCGCGTTCGGCACGACCCGTTTACGAACCGACTCGCGCCGCCGCTGGCTGCGCGCCGAGCGAGAACGCCCGGATCACCCAATGCACCGCGGCGGAGAACACCCCCAGCAACACCGCCCCGCCCGCAAGCACAATCGCGACGCGCCCCGCGCCAGGCAGCCCCACCCACATCTTCGAGCCTCACCGCCATCGCCCCCACCAGCAGCGCACCGAAGACCGCAGACAGCACCATCCCCACCGCCAGCGACCGCAGTGCCGGCTTGCCCGATCGAGCGATCAAGATCCCACCGGCCGCCATCGCGAACACCGTCGCGGCGAGCAGACGCGCAACGAACCACCCCTTGAGGCTCACGCCTCCGGCAGCCTGCCCGGCCCCGACAAACCCCAGCAGCGACGCTGCACCGACACAAACCGCACCCGAAGCCAGTGCGATCGCCGGCCCGTTCTGAAACCGCCCTCGCGCAATCAGCAGGCCAAAGACGCCAGCCGCGGCGACGACGATCTCAAACAACAGCAAAAACCACGCCGGTTTGGCCTGAAGCATCGCGACCGCGCCGGTCCCCACCGCGCTGAGCAGCACGCACGCGCTGACGACCAGAATGCAAAGCCGAAACGACCGCAACGAGCTGATATCCATCGATCAAAGCCTCGCTTTCCAAACACCGATGCCCTGCCCCCCCCGCCGCCCGCGCGCACAACAGTACCCACCCGACCCCGCCGAGCGCACCCACACGCCATCCGTCAATACCACGTCTCTTGGCTCTTGGTTCGTGGCTCTTCGCTCGAAGCTGACGGCTGAAGGCTGACAACTGTTGGCTCCCGTATCGGCCGTTCGCCTCACAGGGTGCAACATCGGCCCGAGAACCCGCGACGATCCGCGCCAATCGGCTGGAGTTCGGGTCCGGCGCGAGTCGATGATTCCAAGGGCCCCTTGGCCACCGGTGCGCCCGAAATCCGCGCTCACCGCTTCCCAAGTCTCTCGATCCCTCGATCCCCCGTTCTCGTCCCCGCAAGGAACTCACCATGAGCGGCATCACCTCCGGCGTCGGCGTCTTCAGCGGCGTCAATCGCGACCAGATCATCGGCCAGCTCCTGGCCATCGACGCGCGCCCCAAGTCGTTCGCACAGAACCGCATCAAGTCCCTGCAAGGCCTACAGGCGGCGTACCTCGATATCAATACGAAAGTCGCCGGCCTCCGCACCAATGCACAGGCCTTCAATGTCAACAGCATCTTTCGAGCCGCCACCGCCACCAGCAGCAACGCCGACGCCCTGACCGCGACCGCCAGCAACGGGGCCGCGCCGGGTGTGTACTCGTTCATCGTCGACCGACTCGTCTCCACCCAGCAATCGCTCTCCAACGGCTTCACCAACTCCACGTCCGACGGCATCGGCCTCACGAACATCACCGTCGAGTCCACGCTCGCACGACTGGACCGCGACACGTCGCTGAGCCAGCTCAACGGCGGCGCGGGCATCGAGCGCGGTCGCATCCAGATCACCGACTCCTCCGGCACGCAGACCACGCTGGATCTCTCTCGCGTCGGCACCGTGAACGACGTGCTCGAAGCCTTCAACAGCAACACGACCGTCAAGGTCAGCGCCCGCGTCGAGGGTGATCGCCTGATCATCAGCGACCGCGCCAGCGGCTTGGGCACGCTCACGATCGCCAACGCGACTGGGTCGAACACCGCCGCGAGCCTCGGCATCGTCGGCACGGGCGTCGCTGGCACGCTCACGGGCCAGCGCATCAACACCGTCGGCGGCTTCACCGCACTCAGCTCGCTTAACGGCGGTCTGGGCGTCTCGATCAACACCGCCGCGTCGCTCGCCGCGACGCCGGACTTCCGAATCACCACGCGCGCCGGCAACGCCTTCGACATCGATATCGGCGACACGTACACCTCCGGCACCGGCGGCGCGCTGGTCAAGGTCAAGTCCGCCGCGACCGACCTGGCCACGGTCGTGCAGCGCATCAACGAGCAGACGGGCGGCGACATCACCGCCTCCATCGACAGCGCCACCAACAGCCTCAAGCTCGTGGACAACACCGTGCCGGACTCCGGCGGTTCACTCACCGTTACGGAGCTCAACAGCGGCACCACCGCCACCGATCTGGGCATCCTCGGCACCACCGCCACCGACACGCTCTCGGGCCGTCGCCTCGTCGCCGGCCTGAACTCGACACTCGCCCGCAATCTCCGCGGCGGCCAGGGCGTCGCCGGGAACGGCAACCTCTCGGTCACCGTCGCCGACGGCACCGCGATCAACTTCACGCTCACCAACTCGCAGTCCGTCGCCGACATCATCAGCGGCTTCAACACCGCCGCGGCCGGCAAGGCCACGCTCTCGCTCAATCAGAACGGCACCGGCTTCACACTGAACGACACGACCACCGGCACCTCGGCCAACATCTCCGGCGACGGCGCGACCACGCTCGGCTTCACCACCGGCGCGTTCTCCACGTCAAGCCTCAAGTCCGGACGCTCCCAGCTCCGCTACGTCGGCGAGTCCTCCCGGCTCGAGACCCTCAACGGCGGCGCCGGCGTCGGCATCGGCCAGTTCGAAGTCATCAACTCCTACGGCGAGCGCTATCGCGTCAACATCGATGCCACAGTCCAGACCGTCGGCGACCTGGCCAAACGCATCAGCTCCCAGGCACAGAACATCACCGCCAAGGTGAACGACAACGGCGACGGCCTGGTCATCACCGAGAACGCCAAGCCCTCGGGCGCTGGCGGCCAGAAGATCTCGATCCGCGATCTGTCCGGCGGCGTCGCCCGCTCGCTGAACCTCGTCGGCACCGCAGCGGGCGTCGGGGCTCAGAACGTCGTCAACGGCTCCTTCGAGCGCTCGATCGCCATCAGCGCCACCGACACGCTCGATCAGATCAACACCAAGATCAACGACGCCGGCGTGCTGGTCACCTCCAGCATCCTCAACGACGGCTCGGGGGCCCGGCCCTTCCGCCTCTCGCTCACCGCCCGCTCCAGCGGCCTGGCCGGCGCGTTCGTCATCGATACCACCGGCACCGACCTGGGCTTCCAGACCGTCGCCGAAGCTCGCAACGCCCGCGTCTTCTACGGCTCGAACGACGCCGCCAGGGGCGTCCTGCTCAGCAGCACGACCAACACCATTTCCGGCGCGATCAACCGCGTCTCGGTCGATCTCAAGGCCGCATCGGCCAACCCTGTCACCGTCACCATCTCGCGTGACAACGCCACGCTCGAAAAGTCCATCACCGACTTCGTGGACTCCTTCAACACGCTCGTCGGCTCCATCGACAGCCGCAGCAACTACGACCAGGAATCCAACAAGCGCGGCGTGCTGCTCGGCGATACCGCGGCGCAGTCCCTGCGTGCCGAGCTCTTCTCCACCATCGCTGGCGGCGCACAGGGTGTCAGCGGCCGCTTCTCAACGCTCTCGCAGGTCGGCATCACCGTCAAGTCCGGCAAGCTCTCGTTCGACGCCGAGAAACTTCGCTCGGCCATGCAGCTGGACGCGAACGCGGTGCAGCAGCTCCTGGCCGCCAAGACCGCCGACGCGGCCACGACGACCCCCACGCAAACGCCCATCCTCGGCACCGACGGCCAGCCCATCCCCGGCGCGTTCACGAACTCGTCCAACAGCACGAACAACTCGCGGTTCACGACCCTCGGCGTCGTCGAGCGCGTCGCGGCCCTGGCCGACCGGTACATCCGCGCCGTGGACGGCGTGCTCACACGCTCCACCAAGACCCTCGACGACCAGATCAAGTTCCAGAACACACGCATCACCTCGATCGACGCCAGCATCGAACGCCGTCGTGACATCCTTAACCGTCAGTTCCTGGCCATGGAGTCCGCCATCGGAAAGCTCCAGGGTCAGTCCGGCGCACTGAACAGCATCAGGTCCATCTCCTGATCCCAGGCTTCCACGTTCCTCTCGCCCGGACTCTGAACGCCACCCGAGTGATTTCCCTCGACCGCGCTCAACACCAGCCCGCGTACGTCCGATGATCCGAGTCTCATGCCCAGCGACCAGACCCAAACAGACGCGTACCTGACGACCAAAGTCCTGACCGCCAGCCCCGCCGAGCTGCGGCTCATGCTGCTGGACGGGGCCGTCAAGTTCTGCCGCCAGGGGCGCGACGGCCTGAACGCCAAGAACTACGAAGTCTGTTTCAACGGCTTCTCTCGCACCCGCGCGATCCTCGTCGAGCTGGTCAGCTCCATCCGCCCCGAGCCGAACCCTGACCTGCACCAGAAGCTCTGCTCGCTGTACATGTACATGATCTCTCGCCTGCTCCAGGCCAGCCACGAGAAGAGCCTCGAGAAGGCCGACGAGGTCATCAAGCTGCTGGAGTACGAGCGCGAGACGTGGGTGATGACGATGCAGAAAGCCGCGGGCGAGCTGCGTGCCGCCGGCGGCGCCACGAGCGCTCAGGCCGCACTGGCGCCATCGCGAGCGCCAGCCATGGCCGGCGCTGGCGACGGCACCAGCTCGGTCAGCTTCGAGGGCTGAGCATTCGGACCGCGCCGCCTCGCGCGGGCGACACCGAAAAGCGACCACTCACGATTTCGCATCAGCGCCAACGCCCATCATCGCCGCGACACCCGGCGCTGGTGTGAGCATCTGCGCCGCGAGGTTGTCAAACGCCGCGGCGAACTGCACGTTGCGATCCACCTGCACCTCGGCCTGGCGCACCAGCTCGATCATCAGCACCGCGCGCGTCATCGATGCGCGGTCCGTCGCCCGTCGCAAGTGCCCGCGCGATCGCTCGCCCAAAAGCGACAGCATCCGATCCGTCCAGAAGCGATTGGCGATCGCCTTGCTCGCCTCGGGATTGCCCGCGACCGCCTGGGCCGCGCGTTCTTCGACCAGCTTTGTCATCGTCGCGCCCAGCTTGCCGGCCACGCTCGCGCCCAGCCCGCGATCGATCGCCGAGAGCAGCGGCTCAAGCGCGGCGTGCCACGCGTAGAGATCGTTCTTCAGCGCCAGGGTCGCCCCGCCCGGCGAGCCACCGGCGAATCGCAGCAGCCATGGCGATTGCTCGGGGTCCAGCGCGATGCCGCTGGTGTGCATCCACTCCTGCATCTCTCGCTCGCCCAATGACCCAAAGCCCACGCGCTGGCAACGCGACCGCACGGTTGGCAGCAGCCCCGCCTCGTCGCTGGTGATCAGGATGATCACCGTGCCCTCCGGCGGCTCCTCCAGCGTCTTGAGCACCTGGTTCTGCGTTCCGGTGTCCATCAACTCCGCCTCGTCGATGATGAACACCTTGGCGCACAGGCCCCGCGTTAGGTGGCTCATCGCTCGCGTGCGGGCCGCGGGCTCCAGCAGAAACTCCTCGATCACCGCCTTGGCCACCGTCGTCTGCTTGCTGTCGCGCACCGTCTTCTCGCGGCTCAGCGACGCCAGCTCCTTGCTGACCACGTGCACATCGCTATGTCGTGCGCTGGCGACGAGCCCGATGATCTCGTCGGCCGTCTCGGGTGCCATCACGCCCGTCTCGGCGCGGCTCAGCAGCTCCGCCGCGAACGCGCGCGCCGTCGTGAACTTCCCCACGCCCCGCGGCCCGGAGAAAATCCACGCGTGATGCACCCGCCCGGTATCGATCGACGACCGCAACACCGATACCGCGTGCCGCTGACCGACGATCTCACCCAATCGCTTGAACGCCGGCAACTCGACCACGCCATCCTGCGTGACGGTCGCGCCGGCGCGAGGCGACGTGGGGGCGGCCGAAGTGCTTGCCCCTAGCAACCCGCCGGCATCATCGCCGGCGGCGCTCTTGGAAGACGACTTGGATGCTCGCGGAGCCTTGGCCATCGCGCAAGCATAACCCCCGTCGCGGCACCAATCGCACCAGACGCACCACCGCCATTCCTCGCTTTGCGGTACGCTTGCCGCCAGCCCTCCGCTCGATCCCTTGATCCCTTGATCCCTTGATCCCTCGATCCCTTCCCTCGGCTCTCGGCCCTCACCCCTCGGCCCTTCCATCCCCCCATGCCCCCACCCATCGGCCAACTCTCCTTCGTCGCCATCGCGATGTTCGCCCCGCTCATCATCGCGGCGGCCTTCGCGATTTCGCCTTGGTGCTCGCCGCCGCTGGCGCTGGCGATCGGCATGGTGCTCGGCCTTCTCGGCCTTGTCGGCTGGGGCGCGTATCTGAAAGTCATCAGCCGATATCTCATCCAGGCCAGCATCGTGATCCTCGGGTTCTGGATCAGCCTCGCCGATGTCGCTCGCGCCGGGCTCACGGGGCTGGCGCTGTCAACGGGCGCGATCGTCGTCGTCCTGATCCTCTCAGAAATCCTCACTCGCACGCTCCGCACCGAGCGACAGGTCGGCACGCTGCTCTCGGCCGGCACCGCGATCTGCGGCGGCAGCGCGATCGCCGCGACGGGACAGGTCATCCGCGCCTCGTCGGGCAACATGGCCATCGCCACCGCGATCGTCTTCCTGCTGAACGCGGTGGGCGTCTACACGTATCCGCTGATCGGGCGATGGCTCGGACTGAGCGATCATCAGTTCGGCGCGTGGGCGGCGGTGGGGATTCATGATCTGGCGGGGGTGGTGGCCGCGAGCGCCGGGTATTTGGGCGGCGATGTCGCGCAGCAGGACGCCACGGTGATCAAGCTGACGCGCGTGCTGTGGATTGTGCCGGTCGCATTGCTGCTGGCGTGGCAGGATCGTCGCACCGCCTCGCCGACCGACGCGCCGCCGACCAAGAGCCCGTTCCCGTGGTTCATCGTCTTCTTCGTCGGTGCGTGCCTGCTTCGGGCGGTCTTGGAGCGGAGCGTCAGCGACCCCAGCGCGATCGTCAAGATCGCCAGCGTGCTGAAGCAGATCGCCGGTTCGATGCTGTCGCTGGCGCTACTCCTGATCGGCGCAGGGCTGACGCGCCAGACGCTCAAGGCCGTGGGCTGGCGCCCGGCGGTTCACGCCGTGGTGCTGTGGGTGACGGTGAGTGTGCTGGCGTTGCTGGCGATCCGCGCGACGATTTCGTGAGCGTGCGGTAGGAACCGGGTGTGGGTGTCTTCACCCTCCCCCGTTTCCTAACGGGGGAGGTGGCGAGTCCGCGAGCCGGAGGGGGTTTGACGACAGGCGTCGCGTGCGCCGCCCAGACTCGCCGAGGCTCGACAGCGATCCGCAACAGATCATCCCGAATTCGACTCAGCGCCCGTGGCTGCGCGCGTTCCGCTCGTTCTGATCGCCGACCACCGCGCCGCCGATGCCGCCGGCCACGGCGCCGATCGCGGCACCCTTGCCCGCCGATCCCGTCAGCGAGCCGATCGCCAGCCCGCCCAGCGCGCCCATCGCAGCGCCCGAGAGTGCGCCCTCGCCAGCGTTGTTGCACCCGCCCAGCAAGAGCGACCCGCTCAGCGCGACCAGTGCGCCAACGCGACCGAGCTGATTCATGTGGGCCTTGTTCTTCGCATTCATCGCTTGTCCTCCGTTGCTGACCGATCTTGCGTGCCCCGGGTCAATCGCTCCGCACACGCCATCGAACGTCGCCGTTCGCCCGCTTCAGAACCCATCGACCCACCAGCATACCACAGTCTTCGGCTGAAACGAGCGCCCGGTTTCAATCGCTCACGCCAACCAAACGACCCACAAACCCTCACCCAACCCCCCGCACAACTCAGATTTGAGCTTTGCCGCTTTGAGCTTCGCGGCTTCCAGACTCCCCCAGTGCCCAATGCCCAGTCCCCAGTGCCGTCCGCCTGTTCAGTTCCACGAGCACCCCTTCGGCAAGTCTTCCAGCCGCTGCATCTCGGCCCTCGCCAGCAGGCGCTTCAGGTCAAGAAGCTCGGCCCGGATCAACGCCGCGCGTTTGGACGCATCGCCCTCGGCCAGCAGACGATACCGGACCTCCTGATCGTTCAGCAGCGAGTAGGTGACAAGCTCCAGAATCGCCGACGTCGGCATCTCCGGATCGACCAGACACTTCACCACCGCTTTCGCATCCGCCAACTGACTTAGCGACGTTGACGACAGGAGGCGTGAGAGCTCCACCCGCTGGGCCACCAGCGCATCCTCATCCACCGGGTCCAGCCCGATCGGCTCAAGCATCGCCAGCCGATACAGCACGCCCGATTCGGCCTGAACCTCTCCGACGATCCTGGCGCGGCAGACGCCGTGCAGCGCCACCGTGAACCGCCCGTCCTCCAGCTTGTGATGCTGCACAATCTGCCCCACGCACACCGCCTCGCGCAGCAAGGGCCGATCGTTCACGATGCCATCATCGCTGAACTCGCTCACGTCCGCATCGTCTGTCACCAGCCCGCCACGCCCCCGCCCCCCCCGTTCCCCCCGCACCCCCCACTCCCCACGCTCCACCACCGCCATCGCAATCTGCCCCGCGCCATCCAGCGCATCCTCAATCATCTGCCGGTACCGCGGCTCAAACACATGCACCGGCAACACCGCGTGCGGCATCAACGTCACCTGCCCAAGCGGAAACAGCGGCATCGGCCGCCCAAAGTTCACCCGGATGTGCGTCTCTTCAGCCATCGATCAGACTCTATTCCTGTGGAAGCGGAAAGGATCGGCAATCGGGATTCGGCAATCGGCAATCGTGAAAGCGACCATCGGGGTCAATGTGCTGCTTTGCTGCTTTGCACTCGCGACTCGCGACTTACCCACCCCCCGCTCGCGCCGAGAGCGCCGATGCCTCAATCCGCTCGGGCACCTGCATCACGTCGGTCTCGATCACGCCGTCGCGCAGCCGCACCACGCGCTGGCAGAGCTTGGCGACATCCGGGTCGTGCGTCACCATGATGATCGACTTGCCCTCGTCGTGCAATCGTCCGAAGAGCCCCAGCACCGCACGCCCCGTCGCCGAGTCCAGGTTTCCCGTCGGCTCGTCGGCCATCAGCACGACCGGGTTCGTCACCAGCGCCCGCGCGATCGCCGAGCGCTGCTGCTGCCCGCCGGAGAGCTCACTCGGCCGGTGGCCCGTGCGATCACCGAGCCCCACCAGCGCCAACATTTCCATCGCGCGCCGGTGCCGCTCGCTGGGGCTCACGCCCTGATAGAACAGCGGCACTTCCACGTTCTCGCGGATCGTCAGCTCAGGAATGAGATTGAACGCTTGAAAGATGAAGCCGATCTTCCTGCCGCGGAACGCGGACACGTCCTCGTCGGTCATCTTGGAGGTCTCTTGCCCGTCAAGAAAGTACTGCCCCGTCGTCGGCCGATCCAGGCACCCGAGGATGTTCATCATCGTGCTCTTGCCCGAGCCCGACGAGCCCATGATCGCCACATACTGCCCGCGCGGCACCGCGATCGTCACCCCACGCAGCGCCTCCACCAGCACGCTGCCATCGGGCTTGTAATACGTCCGGCGCACATCGCGCAGCTCCACCACCGGCTGCGCCGTCGCGCTCTGGATCGTCCCCGTCGCGCCGCGTTCGCTCGTCACCATCATCCTGCTCCCTCCCTGATCGCCATCTCGCCCGGAGCGCTCACTCGGTCATCGATTGATCGGACTCAAGCTGCAGTGTCGCCAAGGCCGTCAGCGGGTCCTGCGTCACGCGGAAGACGCGATCGAGGCCCGTGAGCGTGAAGACCGACCAGACCTGATCGTTCAGCGAGCACAAGATCAACATCCGGCTGATATCCGCACACTTCTTCCGCAGCCGCAGCGTCTGGGCCAGGTGCGAGGATGAGACGTACGAGACGCCGCTGAAGTTCAGCACGACGTGCTTCTTCACCTGCCCCGGAGCAGCGCCGAGCCGGTCATACGCCGCGTTGAGCTCTTCGGAGAGCGCCGGCTCATCGCCGAGCTCGCACACAATGATCTGATCCGACCAGTCTGTAGGCATGGGTCAAGTGTAGTGGCTCGGCCTCTCTGAGGCCGAGCGGTCAGCGCACCTCAGCCGGCGCCAGCGCTGCATCCGCCCGCAGCGCCGCCAGCGCCCGCTCGCCCAGCAAACCGGAGATGCCCAGGTCCTCGTACGTCCGCAGGACCGAGGCCGCCTCGATGCCGCGATACGCGGTGTCGGTATCGATGATCGATCGCCCGAGGATCGCCTCGAGCATCGCTTGCGTGTACGTGGGCTTGGTCGCAGCGGTGGACTTGGTGCCGTACTGGTTGAGGTTGGACGCAAAGATCCCGGCAGCAGAGACGGGCAGGAAGTCCTCGTAGCGCAGGCCCTCCATGCGCACGTACCCGAGCTTGGCGAGCTGGCCAAGGTCGGTGATCGTGATCGTGCCGCGTGCGGCGCGCCCGGCCTCTGTCGCGCTGTACTTGGCCCGCACCAGCCCCTGCTCCACGAGCGCGTCGAGCGTCTTGGGGAAGGGCGCGAACGGCGCGCTGTAGAGCTTCTCGTACGCGTCAAAGTCACGCTTGGGCAGCGAAGGATCCTTCTCCCGAGCCGCGTCGGCGATCGCCAGGCACTTGTCGTACAGCTCGCGCCCCTTCGGCGTCGTCGCGTAGAAGCGCTGCTCGATCTCGCCGAAGCGCGCGGTGTGCGTGGTCTGCGTCGTCGTGCCGTCAGGGTTCGTGAACGTGACCGCCTCGGTGAGCGCCTTGTACGCGTCCTGACGCAGCAGGACCGGGGTGTCCTCGCTGGGGCCCTCGGTGAAATCCTTGAATCCCGCGTGATTGAGCTTGCTGAGCTGCGCATCGCTCTGGCCCAGGCGTGCCACGAGGCGATCGACCATCGCGCTCATGTCCGCATCACTGAACGAGCCGGCAGCGAAGCCCGCGATCTGCTCGCCGCTGAGATGGCGGAAGCTCAGGCGCATGTAGTGCTTGTCGGCCAGCGCCCGCAAGCGGCCCAGCGCTCGCGTGGCCCGCATGCGGAAGTGGGCCTCGTCCATCTCTGCGAGGCAGAACTTCATCGCGCTGGTGTACAGGTCCATGCAGAAGGTGTTCGGCGTGAGGTGATTCAGATGGTGGCTCTGGAAGCAGGCGATGTCCGCCGCGATCTTGAAGCCGGCGTCGCAGAGTTCCTTGTAGAGCGCGTGGTCCTTGGCCTGGCCCGTCCACTTGAAAATGCGCCCGGTGCCCTCGCCGATCAATCGCTCGGCGTCGGCCCAATCAAGCCCGCCCTGGCGCTCGCCCTTTTCGATCAGCTCGCGTGCCAGGTCGCTGAAAACCTGGCGCTGGCCGACCAGCGCCTCGATTCGGGCCTTGGTCTGCGGCGCGAAGTAGTCGGTCATCAACACCGAGCTGAACACGCGATGCTCGGGGTTCACGCTCGAACGGAAGGCGGTGGCGATGATCGGCTGGCTCTTGGTGCCGACGTTGGTCATGTCGTAGAAGTTGTGCGGCTCCATCGCGAACTGAGCAAAAAACCGCCCGATCCATCTGTACTCATCGGGCCGCCCGATGCGGATGGCCCCGTGGCGCTCGCCGCTGGTGCGATCGATCTGCTCCGCGCTCACATCAAAGCCGACGTGCAGCTTCTTGAGCACATCGCACACCGCGGTGTTGCAGATCCGGTTGATCAGCAGTGCCCGGTCGTACATCGGCACCTCGCGAGCGAACATCGCCGACAGCTCGCCAAAGAGCCTGTGCTGCATCTGGACTTTGTCGGCATAGCGGCCCGCGCCGCCGTTGCTGAGTGTCGAACCGAGGGAGGGCGAGATGGTTGACATGGCGATGCTCCGGGAAGGCGTGAGGCTTGAGATTCGAGGCTTGAGATGCGAGACACCTGCGCCATCAATCGTATCGTCACGACGCCGCCACTGCCCTAAGGGTACCAGACACCGGACCCGCCTTCCCCGTGAATTCGGCACATCACCTTGCCCTTATCGGGTGAAAGGCGACTCGCTCTCAATCCGCCCCCGCATCGGGCAATCGGCAATCGTGCAAGCAGGATCCAAACGCAGCCACACTCTTCCCAGTGCCCAGTGCCTCCTGCTGAAGGCTGACCCCTGAAGGCTGACCGCTATCCCTTCACACTCCCCGCAAACATCTGCGGCTTCAAGAACCGCTGCGCCCCCACGAACGCCGCCACGATCGGGATCAGCGTCAGCACCGCCGCGGCGTACGGCAGCCTCGGATTGTCCGCAAACTGACCCAGCAACTGGTTCACCGCCACCGGCAGCGTGTACTTGTCGCTGCTCTGCAGCACAATCAGCGGCCAAAGCAACTCGCTCCACGCACCGATCATGCTGAACAGCGCCAGCGTCGCCAGCGTCGGCGCCGCCAGCGGCAGCATCACGTGCCACCAAATCTGCAGCGACCCCGCGCCATCGATCCGCGCCGCCTCCTCCAGGCTCATCGGGATCTGCTCGAACGCCTGCTTGCAGAGATAAATCCCAAACGCGCTCACGCTGAACGGCAGCACCACCGCGATCAACGTATCGACCAGCCCCATCTGCACGATCGTGCGGAACATCGGCACCACGATCACCTGCTCGGGGATCATCATCGTCGCCAGAATGATCACAAACAGCGCGCCGCGCCCGCGGAACTTCATGCGCGCCAGCGGATACGCAGCCAAGGCCGCGAGCACCACGTTCAGCACGCTCCGCACCAGCGTCACGATCACGCTGTTCACCATCGGGCCGGCCAATCCGCCCTTGGTCCACGCATCCGAAAAGTTCTTGCCCGTCGGCTCGGTGGGGATCGAGAAGAACGCGCTCTCGGCGGGCTGCAACGCCACCACGCACAAAAACAGCCCCGGCCCGATCGCCAGGCCCGCCAGCAGCCCAGCACCGACATACATCACCAGCGTCAACCACGTCGGGCGTCGCTCCATTTACGCACCCCCCGCTCTGGCGTTCCGCGAACTCAGCCGCAGGTTCACCAGCGAGAACGCCAGGATCACCAGGAAGAGCGTGATCCCGATCGCGCTGGCAAGCCCGTAATCGCCCCGCTCAAACGCAGTGTCATAGATCAGCGGCACCACCGTCTGATCTTCTACCGGCGCGCCCTTCACCGTCACGTACAGCTCCTCAAACACCTTCAGCGCGCCGATCGACGAGATCACAAACACCAGCATCACCACCGGCCAGATGCTCGGCAGCACCACATGCCGGAACACGCCCCATCGACCCGCCCCATCCAGATACGCCGCCTCCTTCAACTCCCGCGGCACCGCCAAAAGCGCCGCCAGAAAAATCATCATGTAGAACCCAAACCCCTTCCACAACGTCACCAGCATCGCGCTGCCCAGCGTCCAAGGCCACTCGGTCAGCCACGGCGCCCCCGGCATCCCGACCATCCGCAGCACCGAGTTGATCACGCCGTCACGCTCGGCCAGCGCCGCCTGCCACGCGATGGCCGCGACGATCGTCGGCGTCACGACCGGCAGAAACAGCACGACGCGCAGCCATCGCCGCGTGCCGCGGAGCGCGGCCTCGACCACCATCGCCGCCCACAAACTCAGCGCGATGATCGCCGGCGTGACGAGCAAGTACAGGAAGCTGTTGAGCAGGCACCACCAGAACCGGTCCGAGCTCATCAGCCGCCGATAGTTCTCCAGCCCCACAAACTCCGGCCCCCCGGCACTGAACGGCGTGTACCGCGTCAGCGAGTAGTACCCCACCTGCACCATCGCCACGACAAAGAACACGCCGAGCACGCACACCGCGGGCATCAGATAGGCCCAAGGCGTGTACCAGCGTTCTCCGAGTGTGTTGCGCATGTGGTGGGGGTCAGTTGTCAGTTGTCAGTTGTCAGTTGTCAGCGAGCGGGGACGGCAATCGGGATTCGAGTCAACTTGCTGCTTGAGTCTCCCTGTCTGCCTTCATGTGCTGCGCATCACCCTCACCCAGTTCCTACTGGGGGAGGTGCCGCGCTTCGCGGCGGAGGGGGCAGGACTTCGAGATACTCGTGACCACAGAAATCGCCATGAGCCCTCGCCCCCTCTGGGTCGAAGACTCGCCATCTCCCCCGCTTGCGCGGGGGAGAGTGCGTCGGGGCTCACCGTGGCCGTGTTCAACTTTGCACACTCATCCCTCATCGCTCCGCACTCGCCTTCCCGCCCCGCGGCAGCGCCCCCTCCCCCTGTCCGCTCCCCGCCGCCAAAATCCGCCCCCACTCCGCATCAATCACCTTCAACGATTCCTCCACCGGCTCGCCGCTGAGCATCGCCCGTTTGATCCGATCTTCAAACGCGCGCCGCATATCCGGCCATTCCGCCAGCGCTGGCGTGAACGCCACCGCCGACTTCAGACTCTCGGCCGCGATCGACTGCGCTTGGGCGAGCTTCAGCTCCGCCGGCGTCATCTTCGCCGCGCGTTCGCCCGTCGGCATCGCGAACAGGTCACTGTCCACCGTCGCCCTTGTGCTGGGCAGCACCGGCACGATACCACACAGCGCCGCCTGGCTCTCGGCTGATGAGAGCGCCCAGGCGAGTTCCGCCGCGAGCTTGGGCTCTGTGCTCTGCGTCGTCACGCCCAAGACCATGACCGCGATGTGCCCGCGCCCGAGCTCACCGGTGATCGCCGGCCCCACGCGCGTCGCCTCGTACACCTTCGGCGACTCCTGCCGGATCACGTTCAAGAAGTTCGGCCCGAAGTTGATCACCGCCAGCCGGTTGCGCTTGTACAAGTCCGTCAGATGCTGCACGCCCTGCGTCGCCGCCTCACGCGGCAGCGCGCCCTCGCGATACAACTCCACCCACGCGCCAACGGCGGCGACCACCGCCGGGTCCAGCAGGTTCGACTTCAAGCGTCCCTGCGAATCCACCGTTAACGGGCGCAAGCCATCTGAAAACAGCATCATCAAAAAGTCAGACTCGTGCCCCAGAGGCACGCTGAACAGGTACGTCCCGTCATCCCCCACCGCCTTCCGATACGCCCGCGCCGCCTCACGCAGCCCCGCCCACGTCCTGGGCAGCGTCTTGCCGCTCATCCCCGCCTTGCTCAGTAAACCCTCATTGGCCAGGACCGCCTGCGTCGTCAGATACCAAGGCAGCGCCAGCGTCTCCGTTGCGCCGCTCTCGCCCCGCATCTCGCACAGACTCAGCGCGCCGGACAGGTACACCGCCTTCGGATCGCCGGGCAACACATCGCGCAGATCACGCAGCGCGCCGAGCCCGACAAACCGCGCGTAGGTCTTGTCCGAGAAGTTCACCACATCCGGCGCGCGACCCGCCGCGGCCGCCGCCATCAGCTTTCGATCCACCTCGCGAAAGGGCACATCCACCCACACGACCCGCACGCCCGGGTGCGATCGCTCAAACGCCGCGATCTGCGAGCGCACGTAGTCCTCGAGTTCGGGGCGACCTTTGAGCGCGAGTGTCCAGAGTTCGATTGACTTGTCTTGAACACCCGAGCCGCCGCCGCCCTCGGAAGGGCGCACGTCACACCCCGGCGCAACGATCCACGCGAGCATCACCGCCGCGATCGCGATCCACGCGGCACAGGTCCTCATGCGTCCATGCTCCCACACGTGACAAACGAATCAGGGGGCGACCGCGAGCGAGGTGCGCTGGTTCTTCGGGCTCCACAGGGCCTTGCCGGTCAGGCGATCGGACGTCTGACCGGTTCCGGTGACGAGGTCCAACTGCTTGAAACCTTCGGCGTGCCCATCGATGAACGCCAGGTGCGTGTTCCCATCGGGCCTCGTCGTGTCCTTCGAGCGGCCCGGATGGCGATAGAACGGCGTGTAGAACCGGGGGTTGCCCGGCGTGACCCCCGCCGCCTCGGGCGCGAGACTCGACCAGTTGGATCCGCCGGTGTCAAAGACGCCAAGCGCGCCGCCGAAGCGGGCCCAAGGGGTGCCCTGCGGACCAATCGTCGAGTTCGTGAACCACACACGCGCACCCTGGCTCGTGCGAACGTCGTTCCATGCCCACGCTTCACCGATCAGCAGAACTTTCGACCCGGCGTCCGTCGCGGCGTCAAAGTAGTTGTCCGTCGCGCTGTCATTGCCGCGGTTGTACTTGAGCTGTTCAACGTTCGACGCACCCGCAGTGGTCGAGTCGAGCTGACGAGCAGAGCTGGCCCAGTTGTTCATCGAGTACGAGCGGCCCGCCTCGGGATGGTTCGGGCACTCCATCGCGCCGCCGCCGACCGTCGTGTTCATGTTTCCGCCGGTGTCGGCGGGCTGAATGTTCGGGTAGTAGCGCCCGATCCGGGCCTCGTCGTACCAGTACACGCCGTTGACGCCAGCGATCGTCGTGCCGAAGTCCACGTTCATCGGGAACTTGGACTTGTAGTCGTTGCTGTACATGAGCAGCGCCGTGGCGTTCTGCTTCAGGTTGCTCAGGCACTTCGAAGCCCGCGCCGCCGCCCGCGCCTGGCCCAAGGCCGGCAGCAGGATCCCCACCAGCAGCGCGATGATCGCGATCACCACCAGCAGTTCGATCAGCGTGAAGGCCCCGCGCCCGATCCGATGTCCGCCGCTCGTCCGACACTCGTTCTTCATATTCATCTGCCTGCTCCCGTGTGTCCAGCCCACGACGACCAGAGTTGTGACTTGCCTCTATCCGCTTCGCTCACGACCGCTTCGTTGATCCACGCACCAACAGTTCCGCCTTCAAAAACTCTGTGCTTCGCAGTTGTTCGTCCTGCGTCAAGAGTTGCAAAAGACCCGTCGCCGCCCGGCGCCCCATCGCTTCCAGAGGCTGGCGCAGCGTCGTCAACCCGGGCGACAGATACTCGCCGCTGGGCGGGTCATCAACACCCACGATCGCCAAGTCGTCGGGAATGTTCATCCCCAGCTCGCCCGCCATCGCGTAGCAATCCAGCGCGAAGTAATACCCCGCGCCGAAGACCGCCGTCGGGCGCGACGGCGACTTCAGCATCGCCCGCAGCGTGATCTTGGCGGCGTCGCTGAGCTTCCATCCGGGCACGCGCATCACCAATCGCTCATCGACTGGCAAGCCAGCGCGATCCATCGCGTCGCGGAACCCGCGCCAGCGATCGATGTTGTTGCAGACCTCCGCCCCGCCGCCGACGTACGCGATCCGCGTGTGCCCGAGGCTGACCAGATGATCAACCGCCTGGATCGCGATGTCCGCGTTATCCGTGTCGATCGAGTGAACGTGATCGTGCTCGAACGAAGCGCCGACGACCATCACCGGCGGGCGACCCGGCAACTGCTGCTTTCCGCGACGCACCGTCACCGGCGTATTGCCGAACCACGGCATGCTGTTGAGCTGCTTGCGCAACGGGTTCACATAAATGAACCCGTGGCATTCACGCCGCCAATCCTCGCCAAAGTGCAGCACGACCAGATCCGCGCCCATGTCCATCGCGCCGCGCCGCACGCCCTCGATCACGTGCCCGTGATAAAAGTCCGCCAGCGAGGCCTGCTCGTGAAACACCAGCCCGATGCGTGTGCCGCTGGAGGGCTTGGCGCGAGCGACGTACTGCTCGTGAACGAACGTGCCGCGGCCCTGCCCGCGACGGAGCACGCCGCCGGCGACGAGCTCTTGCAGGGCCCGATGGACGGTCACCAGCGAGACATCGATCTGATTCGAGAGCTCCTTCGTGCTCGGGAGCTGATCCCCCGGCGCGAAGTTGCCGCTATCGATCGCCTCGCGGATCGCCAGCTTGACCGCCTGATACAGCGGGCGCCCGGGCTCGGCGACGACGGGTTTGAACTCGCTGAGGTTGCTCATCTGGAAAACCACCCCTGACCTTCCGGGCAGGGGTGGCGAATCTTTCATAACTTTACCACACCGCGGGCACTCAGTGCAAGCCGAATGTGGAAAACATCGGGGAAATCACCGACGACGGCGGCCAGCGACCAGCCCGCCCAGGCCCAGCAGCGCCATGGCGCCGGGGGTCGGGACGGTGAAGGTGAAGGCCTGGATGCCGTTGTTGCTGCTCAGGACATACAGGGTGGCCTGGGCCAGCGAGTTGTTGATCGCGCCCCACTGGACCGAGCCGGTGGCGTTGCCGTTGGAGTTGTAGGTGGCGGTGCCGGGGATGGCCGAGAAGCCGGTCGGCGAGCCGGCGAACGTGAAGACGCTCTGCGGAGCCGCGGGGTTGTTCACGTTGTAGATGAAGACGCGGCCGGTGTTGGCTTCGAGGGTCGCAAGGAAGTTCTGGCCGTCGATCGTCGCAAAGTCCATGCGCGACTCGGAAGCGGAGGCCAAGCCAGCCTGCTGGATCGTGTTCGCGGTGCCGCCGGTGATCTGGTTCCGCACCAGGTGCGCCGTCGCCGCGGTGCCGGCCGTGATCTTGCCCCAGATCGTGTCGCCGTTGCCAGCGAAGGTGAGGCCCTGGGAGAAGCGGCCGTTTGCGTTGGTGCCCGTGAGCGTCCCCGAGCCCGCCGGCGCGGTGGGGTTGCTGGCGGCGTTTGTGAAGACGCGACCCGTCGGGGCCGTGTCGCCCGTGATGGTCAGATAGCCCTGATTGCCAGAGAAGCCAGCGACGATGCGGGTGTTGGCGCCGCTGCCGATGACGTCGAACGAGTCACCGATACGCGGAGCGGTGCCGCCGGTGCCCCAGGCGGGCATGGACGTCGACGAAAAGTGAAGCGTCGGGGTCGTCGACGCGGAATCATTGCCCCATGTGTAGACGCGGAAGCCAGTGCCAGTGCGAATGTCGGAAACCGCGTTTGCAACGAAGACCTGACCACTGTCAGAAACACCGACCTGATTGATGGCGAAGATCGAGCCGCCGGTGATCAGCGAGCCGGGCTGCTGCAGGCCGCGGAGGTCTTGGCCGGTGGTGCCGTCCAGGACGCGGATCTGGGTCGCGCCGGCGGTGATGGCGCCGTTGCGGGTGACGAGGATGAGGTTGCCGGTGGCGCGGTTGTAGGCCAGGCCGCGCTCGGTGTTGGAGCCGGCGCCGTTCAGGCCGAGGTAGTTGCCGAGGCCGTCGGTGGTGCCGAGGGCATCGCCCGCGACCGCGACGCCCGGGGCGCGCCAGCCGTTGACACCGAAGGTGGAGAGGGGAACCAGCGACTGCGCCGAAGCGGAGCTGGCAAGACCGGCCGAAGCCACGAGGACCAGTGCGAACAACTTCATCTCTCTTCTCCTAAAAAACGACCTCAGCCCCGAGCTCGCCTGGGTCAGCGCGGCTGCGCCGCACAATCCCAACCGACCACGGAAACCGTCTCGCGTCAGATTGGCTGTCAGGGCGCTTCCGCCGCGACACGCCAATCGCGTACGACCCACATAGGCCGCACTGCTTCTATAACTTCACCCACAGAGGCGGCCACGTCAAGCACAAATGAGAGAAAATCCGGCCCAATGGGCGTTGGGACGATTGGCGTAAGGGTAAACACTGAGTGATGGCGGTGGTTCTCAGGCCTGGGGAGGCCGGAGTGCTGAGCGGGGAGCGGGGAGCGGGCAATGCCGAACCGAACACGGCGGCGGCTCGGTGGGCGGTCCGACCAACTAGTCCACGATGAACAGCTTGGCGCCGGTAGCGCTGCGGGACATGTGGGCCTCGGCGTCGTCGGCGACGTGGTACGACATGCCGCGCGTGAGGGTGAACACGCGCCCGTCGGCGAGCGTGGTTTCGAGTTCGCCCTCGAGTACGATGACCACGTGGCCCTTCTGGCACCAATGGTCGGCGACGTACCCCGGCGAGTACTCGACGATCCGCACCCGGATCGGGTTGTCGGCGGGGCCGATGGAGCGCGTTCGCCAGAGGGCTTCACCGGAGACCCCGGCGTGTCGCGTGGGCTCGATGCTGGCCCAGTCGGTGGTGTCGAAGGCGATGTCGGGCATGCGCATGGTGAGGCCTTTCGCCTGGATCGTGAACAGAGCGACAGCCCGGCGAAGAACACCGGTTGTCGGCAGTTCTGCGGGCGGGCGCGGGCAGTCGGCGGCCGGAAGTCCTCGAGAGGCAGGCGGGACGCCTGCCCCACTTATGTCACTCAACGACGGGAACTTCGACCCAGTTGCCGCCTTGGGCGATGGACTCGTTGCCGCACTGCATGACGGCGACGTTCTCGACGATGTCGCGGAGGTTGACCGGGGCGGTGCCGTTCTCGAAGAACTTGACCATGCCCTCGACGAGGCGGGTGTAGACGGGGGCGAAGTCGACGACGAACTGCTGGATGCCCTTGCTGCCGTGGACGGTTGCGCCGAAGGCCCAGGCACCGTTGCGGTCGCAGCGGATGCGGGCGATGCGGCCGTCGCGGTATTCCATGTCCAGCAGGTGGTAGCCGGTGGTGTTGGTGCCGCTGGCGATGGCGCTGACGCGCTTGACGCCGCCGCCATGGCCCAAGTGAGCGAAGATGGCGTCGACCATTTCGATGCTGTGGCAGCCGTAGTGCCAGAGGCCGGGCATGATGTCCATGACTTCGCCGTTGCCGAAGGCGTCGATAGCGATGACGTTGCCGATCTTCTCTTTGTCGAGCTTGGGGATCTCGGTGACGAAGCGGAGGGAGCTTGCGGAGTAGCAGCGGGCCTTGTACTGGCGGCTCATGGCCAGGAGCGCCTTGGCCTGATCGATGGAGCAGGTCAGGGGCTTATCGATGTAGGTGGGCATGCCGCGGGCGAGGCTGGGGACGCTGAGTTCGAGGTGGCGATGGCCGCTGATGTTCAGGACCATGACGCCGTCGACGTTCTTGAGCAGATCGTCGATCGTGTCAACCTGCTTGGCGCCGTCCTTGATGGTGTCTTCGCGCCACTTGGCAACGTCCTTCGCGGACTGCACGGGGCCATCGGGATGCTGCCACTCGTGGTTGCCCGGGTCCCAGAAGTGCGTGACCTGGCACTTGGTCTTGCCCTCTTTGTGCAGGGTGTTGATGCGGTTGGTGAAGACGGGGGTGTGGGACGAGTCAATGCCGATGGCGCCGATACGCATGGGGGGCCTTTCAAGGGGCGGTGTCGAGGGGACGCATTCGTAGGCGCGTTGATCAGCGATCGGCGAGCGGCGATTGCTCATCACGGCGAGATTCAAGGCTTGGATCGCGGAGGACGCGGAGAGCGGAAAGGCGTCTTCTCAACGAAGTGATGGAAGGGAGGGAAGGGGGAGGGACTGGGGAATGGGCACTGGGCATTGGGCAGACGAAGCAGCAAAGCAGCAAAGCTCAAATTTCAAATTTCAAATCGGTTCTCTCCGCGATCCTGGCGTTTGCACGCGCCACCGCTCACGAGCGGCCGAAGCGTTTTTCGAGTTCGCGGATGGAGAGGCGAATGCTGGTGGGGCGGCCGTGGGGGCAGTTGCTGGCTCGTTCGATGCTCTCGCGGAGCGCGAGCAGTTCGCTGAGTTCCAGATCGCTGAGGCGGTCGCCGGCCTTAATCGCGGCTTTGCAGGCCATCATGTCCAGCACTTCGTGCAGCGCAGCCTCTTCGGCGAGCGGGGCTCCACTTTGGGCCTCTGGCGATGGTGGCGCTGCGCCCCAACTCTCCTCGATCGCGCGGTCGAGCAACTCGGCCATGAAGGGGGCCGCGTCCACGTTGCGCTCGAAGAGGAACGACGAGAACGCGTGGATCGCGATGCTCGTGGGGCCCATCGGCTCGGCCTCGATGCCCAGGCGCTTCAAGAGTGGTCGGAGTGAGTCCAGTGCTTCGACCTGTCTGGGCGAGGCCTCGATCACTGCGGGCACGAGCATGCGCTGGCTTTCGAGCGTGCCGCTGGATCTGGCGCCGTCGCTGGGGAGTGATGGATCGGCGTTTGGGCCGCTGCCCATCTGGAGGCGTGCCAGCAGCTTCTCGAACATGACGCGCTCGTGGAGCGCGTGCTGATCGATGATGAGGATTCCTTGCTGGTCCTGCGTGACGAGGAAGGAGTTGTGGATCTGCAGCGCGGGCGAGGTTGGTGAGGCATCGAGCAGGTCGCCGGGTTGCAGACCCCCGCCCCCCCCCCCCCCCCCAACGGTAGCGGCGGCCCCGTCGGTTGCGGCGCCGGTGCCCAGCGGGGCCGCGGCTGTGCTGGCGAATGCTGCGTCGGCATTGGCACCGAAGCTCCCCGAGCCTTGCGGAGTTCTTGCGGACGATGGCTGACCCGGCGCGTCGTATGGCATGTTGCCCGCAGGTGAAGCGCCCGATGTCGCGGCGCGAAGGTCGCTGAAATCCACCTTCCATTGCGGCGCGCCGGGCATGACGCGGCGGAAATGCTCGGCGAACGCCGCGGGGTTCACCACGCGCGCCGGCGACTGAAATGGCGAGGCCGGCAGCAAGCCCGAAGCCCCGGCGGCAGCGTCGGGCGCGATGCCCGCGTGCGGCGATGCGCCAAAGCCAGAACCAGCACCGCCGACTCCTCTACTCCACACCGATGTGCCGGACCCAACGCTCGGCGTCAGGTCCGCGCTCTGCAAAGCGCGCCGGATCGTGTGCAACACCGTCTGATGCACCGACGACGAATCACGGAAGCGGACCTCCGCCTTCGCAGGATGCACGTTCACGTCCACCGCGGTCGGCGGGAGATCGATCATCACGACGCAGGTGGGGTATCGGCCGGGCTCGATGAGGCCGCGGTAGGCCTCTTTGACGGCGTGCTGGAGCGTGCGATCGCGGACCGCGCGCCCGTTGACGAAGATGAACTGACCCGCGGCGGTCGCTCGCGCGAGCGACGGGCGACCGACCAGCGCCCACACACTGACGTTTGATCGCGAGGCCAGCGGATTGCTCAGCGCCGGGTCGATCGCGGTCTCAATGAGCTCTGAAGCGAGCTCTGTTCCCAGGATGTCAAGGCAGCGGGCGGTGGGCGTCTGGCCCGGGGGCAGATCGAGCGAGAGCCGGCCGTCGGTTGTGAGTTGAAAGCCCAGGGCCGGATGGCTCATGGCCAGTTGGCGGATGACCTCGACGCAGCGGCCCTGCTCGGTGCTCGGCGTGCGGAGGAACTTGCGGCGGGCGGGCGTGTTGAAGAAGAGGTTCCGGACGGTGATCGACGTGCCCAGCGGGCCGGAGTTTGGCCTTGGCGCAGAGACCTGATCGCCCTCAGCGGAGACCTCGGCCGCGGCGGGCTGCTGGCGTGTGCGGCTGCGGAGGGTGATGCGTGAGACGCTGGTGATGGAGGCGAGAGCCTCGCCTCGGAAGCCGAGGGTGGCGATTTGGTCGAGGTCTTCGGTGGCGGTGATCTTGCTGGTGGCGTGCGGGGCGAGGGCGAGGTGCAGGTCGGATTCGGGGATGCCGTGGCCGTCGTCGGTGATGCGAACGAGCTCGATGCCGCCTTGTTCGAGGTCGATGGAGATGCGGGTGGCGCCAGCGTCGATGGCGTTCTCGACGAGTTCTTTGACGACGGAGGCGGGACGCTCGACGACTTCGCCCGCGGCGATCTGGCTGGCGACCAGCGAGGACATGACGCGGATGCGGCTCACGGGGGCGTCGGCACCCGTCGGCGCGACGGGCGCGGCGGCGAGGAGCGAGCTTGATGGAGTGGCTGGGAGCGGCACGCTGTTCAGATGGATGCTCGTTCGGCGAGACGCGCTACGGCGGTCACGCGATTGGCGATGATGGATGGGCCGATGACCGAAGAATACCCTGCCCGCCGCGAGCGGCTGGGTGGCTCGGTTGGCATTCGTCCACGCGTCGTGCTCGCGGCGGCGAGGAGCGCGGGTGGAGATCGAGGCGGTTGGTTTGCGGCAGTCGGAAGCGGAGTCGGGCGGCGCGTGTCAGTGGTGGTCAACGAAAGGCGTGTTCGAATGCGTGTGGCCAGTGTTGCTCAGCTCAAGCCGTTGTCAGACGCTCCGGGGCGCGTGGTGATCATCGGCTCTGGGGCGGTGGGGCTGTATCTGGCCAGCGTGCTGGCCAAGGCGGGGCGCGAGGTGGTGGTGATCGAGGCCGGGCAGCCGCATCTGGGGAGCTTTGAGGCGAGGTCGTTTGAGTCGATCGGACGCGAGCACTCGGGTGTGAAGATCGGGCGAAGCCGGAGCCTCGGCGGCACGACGAACCTCTGGGGCGGGCAGCTTGTCGAGTTCCAGGCGGCGGACTTTGACGGGCGGGCGTGGCTGCCGGGCTCGAAGTGGCCGGTGTCGCACGCGGAGATCAAGCCGTTCTACGCCAAGGCGTATGCACACCTGGGGATTGAGGAACAGGCGACGCGCGACGATTTCATCTGGCGTGGCATCTCATCCAAGCCGCCGAACCTCGGCGCGGACCTTGAGGTGTTTTTGACGCGCTGGATGCGCGTGCCGAACTTTGCGGAGGTCTTTGCCAAGCAGATCGAGAGTGATCCGAAGATTGAGATCTTGATCGGGCACACCTGCGTCGGGTTTACGAGCGCTGCGGGGCGCGTGCGGGCGGCGCGGGTCATTGATGAGCGAGGTCAGGCGCACCAGATCGAGGGCGATGCGTTTGTGCTCGGCGCGGGGACGGTTGAGAACGCGCGGCTGCTGATGAACGAGGCGGCGGATGAATCGCGCCCGTGCCCGTGGCGCGGGAACCCGATGCTGGGCGCGTGGTTTCAGGATCATTTGGGCGGGCCGATTGCGACGATCGTGCCGCAGAACACGAAGGCGTTCTTCAATACGTTCTGCACGATTGTGCATGCGGGGCAGAAGTACCAGCCCAAGATCCGCTGGACGAACGAGGCGCAGGGGCGGCAGCGGGTGTTGAACATTCAGGGGATTTGCGCGTTTGAGTCCGCCGCGAGCGAGCACTTGGTGTATCTGAAGCAGTTCCTGCGCGCGGCGGTGTTCGGGCGAAAGGTCTCGGGGCTTGGTGACTTTGTGCGCAGCGCGATCGCGGGGGCGAGGTATCTGCCGCCGCTGATGTGGCGGTACATGGTGGATCATCGGGTGTTTGTGCCGAGTACTTCAAGGGTGTTGCTGTCGGTGCAGGCCGAGCAGCAGGTGACGGAGAAGAGCCGGATCACGATCGACACGAAGAATCGCGATCGGTATGGGCTGGCGCGGGTGGTGCTGGATTGGCGCGTGGAGGGCGAAGAGCTCGCGTCGCTGAAGACGTTCGCGGAGCAGGTGGATGCATCGCTGCGGCAGGCGGGACTGGCGAAACTCGACATCTACCCGGACCTGGTCGCACAGAAGCCCGAGTTCCTGCTCACGCTGCACGACACGATCCACCAGACCGGCGGCGCGGTGATGGGCGAGAACGACCGCGAGGGTGTGGTGGACAAGAACCTGCGCGTGTTTGGGACGAGCAATCTGTATGTCGGCGGGGCGAGCACGTTCCGCACCAACAGCAACGCGAACGTGACGTTCACGGCGATCGCGTTTGCGCATCGGTTGGGGGAGCATTTGCTGGGCGCGGGATCAGAAGCGCAGGCTCGCGATTCGTCCCATCGCCTCGCCGATGCGTGATGTCTCTCGCGTTAGACCAACCCGGAACCAGTCGGCGCTGGTCTCGCCGAAGCCCGCGCCGGGGACCGTCACGACCGCGGCCTCCTCGATCAACTTCTTCGAGAACGTCCATGAGTTCATCGGACGGCCGGTCTGCGAGTCGATCGGGCAGCGCGCCCAGACGAAGATGCCGGCGCGCGGGGGCGTGACGGTCGTGATGCGGCTCAGCGCGTCGCAGACGATAGCGGCTCGCTCCGCGTAGCGGGTGCGGATGGCGTTGATCTCCGGGTCGTTGAAGCGGTCCAGCGCGGCCGCGGCGGCGGATTGGATGGCGTTGAAGACGCCGGAGTCCACGTTGTCTTTCACTTGGCGCAGGGCGTTGATGACGTCCTCGTGGCCGACGGCGAAGCCGACGCGCCAGCCGGTCATGTTGAAGGTCTTGCTGAGCGAGTGGAACTCGATGGCGCGGGTGGTGCGGATGTCGGCGCCGATATCGGGTTGCCAGATGGAGGGGATGCAGGCGGGGTCGTTGTTGAGGTAGAGCTCGCTGTAGGCCAGATCGCTGGCGACGGTGAGGTGATGGCGCTGGGCGAAGTTCAGCGCGTCGCGATAGAGCGCGGGCGAGGCGGTGGCGCCCGAGGGGTTGCCGGGGTAGTTCATCCAGAGCACGCGGCTACGCGGGCCGGCGTGGTTGAGGGCCTCGAGCGTCGGGCCGGAATGGAAATCCGGAAGCCAACCGCTGTCGGCGCTGGCAGGGATCGCGTGCACGACGCCGCCGGCGAGGATGGTGGCGGAGGCGTAGACGGGGTACGCGGGCGTGAACACGATCGCGCCGTCGCCGGGATCGAGCAGCGCAAGCGGGAGGTGGGCGATGCCGTCTTTGCCGCCGATGGTGACGAGGATGTTCTTGTGCGGATCGACGCTGACGCCGAAGCGTTTGCGCATGAACGCCGCGGCGCTGTTGAGCAGTTGCTTGGTGCCCCAGCAATCGGGGTATTGGTGGTTGGCGGGGATGCGCATGGCCTTGTCCATCGCATCGATGATGAAGCCGGGCGTGGGTTGATCGGGGTCGCCGACACCGAGGTTGATGACGTCCTTGCCCGAAGCAATCGCGGCCCGCTTGAGGTTGTCGATCTCGTTGAACAGAAACGCCGGGAGCGCCCGCAGACGCGCGGCTTTGAGCGGGCGAGTGGCGCTGGATGATGTCTGCATGTCGATCATGGCGGAGGCTAGGGAGGCAGCGCGCCGGCCATCAGGAGTCGGCTCGTGCTCTAGGGCAAACGATCACGGGCCGCTGGTAACCAGGAGGCGGAAAGCGGGAATCGGCAATCGGCAATCGGCAATCGGCAATCGGCAATCGGAGAATCAAAGTCGCTCTGCTGCTTTGCTGCTTTGGCCTTCGAGCATCGTCCTCACGCAATGCGCCCTCCGCCCCTCCCCCCATACCCTCCCTCCCACTCATTCCGATTTGGCCATTTGGCCATTTGAACATTTGGCAATTTGGAACACCCCGTGCCAACGCTCTACATCATCGACGGCTACGCCCAGTTCTTTCGCGCGTATCACGCGATTCGGACGCCCATGACCTCGCCGGTCACCAAAGAGCCGACGAACATGTCGTTTGGTTTCATTGGCATGATGCTGAAGCTCTTGCGGGGTGAGGGGAACATCGGCGGGCCGCCGAGTCACATCGTGATGACGATCGACAAGAGCGGCGATCGCGAGACGTTTCGCAGCGAGCTGTACCCGCAGTACAAGGCCAATCGCACGCCGGCGCCGGTGGATCTGTTCCCGCAGGTCGAGCGTTGCCTGAAGCTCTTGGGTGATACCGGGATGCCGATCGTCGGCGTTGAGGGCTTTGAGGCCGACGACTGCATCGCGACGCTGGTCACGCGGCTGCGGGCGGACAACCCCGGCCTGAACATCCGCATCGTGAGCAAGGACAAAGACCTGAAGCAGTTGCTGGATGACGGCGGGAACGCCAGCGCGGGCGAGGCGGGCCAAAGGCGTGGCGTCGTCGAGCTCTTTGACATTCACACCGATCAGATCATCTCCGCCGGCACGCTCAAGGATGAGTCCGGCATCACGCCGTCGCAGGTTGTGGACATGCTCACGCTGATGGGAGATACCGCGGACAACGTGCCGGGGGTTGAGGGCGTTGGCCCCAAGACCGCGGCGGAGTTGATCGCCGCGCACGGCACCGTTGACAAAGTGCTGGAGGCGGCGCGGGCCGGGCTCATCAAGGGCAAGCGGGGCGAGAAGATCATCGCGGCGGCCGATGCGCTGCCTCTTTCGAAGAAGCTGATTGAGCTGCGGCATGATGTGCCCCTGAGCGTGACGCTTGCAGACATGGAGACCGGGCGACTGAAGTTGAGCGACTGGCTGCCGGTGTTGCGTGAGCTGGGCTTCAACCGGTATCAGGACGAGGTGAGGCGGCTGCTGGGCGAGCCGGTGTCCGGGAGCGGAGCAGACTC
>JALHNK010000009.1 GCA_022843565.1 Phycisphaerales bacterium | reverse complement strand
ATCGACATCGCCCGGATCGGTGCCGAAAAATCGGCGCTCACCGGGGGGACAAGGTTAGACGGGCGCAGGTCCGATTTCGAGGTTTTGGCGACAAGTCGCCCAGAACAACACAAACACAATCCGAATACGCGGCAGATGGCGTGCGTGAACGAGGTCCACGGAATCGTCGCCGGGAAGCAATGTGACATCGCATCGGGCCAACCCCCAGGCGCGGGAACAGCAGGCACGCCGCGCCGCCACGCAGTCGTCGTCGTCCTCTCTACTTCTTCCGGCTCACACGCACCCGGGCTGTCCGCCCCTCGCCGTCGGCACGCACGCCATCGACACCCGTCGCGATCGTCACCGGGATCAGCCGATCTCCCGCGACCAGATCACCCTCGCTCAACACGCCCACGGCGCGAGCCTGTGATTTGCCATCGCGCAAGCCAGCCAGCGCCGCGCCCGGTCCGACCATCTTCACATCGCGCACGTACGAGTCGATCAGCTCGATCTGCCAACCCGTGCCGCCCGGCGCCTCGGGGTCAATCACCACGACCACAGGAATCGAAGGCAGCGTGATCGTCTCATCCGGCGTGCCGCGAAGGAACGAGACACTGACCATCGCCGGCACCGGGTCCAGCACGCCCAGCTCGCGCCACGCGCTCTGGATCGCCACCGGCACGCGGACATCCGCGGCGCCCGTCGCCTTCGCGCCCACCCCAGCGCCGATCGTCGCCAGATCAAGCACCGCGTCCAACTCCAGCACCTCGGGCAGCTTCGGCGCGGCTTCCGCCGGGAATCTCACCGTGACCACTTCAGGCGTCACGCTCGCCGGCTGCGCCAGCTCGCCGCCCCGCGTGCGCAGTCGCACCGTCGCCTGGCGCGTGAGCAACTGATCCACGCGCACATCCAGTGTCGCCGGCTCAACACTCATGATGCTCACGCCCGTGCGCCGGATCTCCGGCGAAGCGCGCAGCACATCGCGAAGGTCCAGCCGATGCGCACCGGGCGTTGAAGGAAACGCCCCGACGCCCGGCGTCAGCACCAGGGGCGAGAGCATCGCCCGCTGCGCCGCGCCGATGGATGAGTTCGACCCGCGCAGCGACACCGTCACAATCGAGTTCCACGACGGGTCCACCACCCGAGCAGACAGATCGCTCGATGGCGGAGCCGCGAACACCAGCCGCGGCGTCGCCGGGGCCGTCGAAAGCCCCTCGCCCTCAGCCCACGCCCACACCAGCAGCGCCAGCGTCGTGGTCAGCAGGATGTGGATCAGCGTCCTCATGCGCGCCGCTCCGTCGGTCCGTCGCTGGCGAAGATGCTCTGCTCATCGCGCGACCGATCTTCGTCATCATCCGCGCGGGCCGGCTCGCCCTCGACCGCTGTGGGCGCGTTGGGCCCGGTCAACTGAGTCACCAGGCCGCGGTTGAACTTCAGGATCAGCAGCGAGCGCAGCTCGTCTTCGTTGAGCCCGCGCGTCAGCTCGCCCTTCTCGGCGATCGAGATCGTCCCGGTCTCTTCAGAGACGACGACGACGACCGCGTCGGTCTCTTGCGAGACGCCCACCGCGGCTCGATGTCTTGAGCCGAGCTGCGAGTCTTCCATATCGCCCGCCTCAGCGAGCGGGAGCTGCACGCCCGCCGCGACCAGGGTGTTGTCATTGATCACCACCGCCAGATCGTGCAGGGCCGAGCCGGGGAAGAAGATCGTCTGGAGCATCGCGGCGCTCACCTTGCCGTCGATGATCGTGCCGGCCTCGATGAGGGACTTCAGGCTCGTCTGCCGCTCGATGACGATCAGGGCGCCGAACTTCGCGCGCGTGAGATACTTCACCGCCTGCACGATCTCCTCGACCACCGCGGTCTGCGTCTGCACGCGCTTGCGGAAGAACGAGAAGTCGCCGGCCCGGATCAGCGCCCGGCGGAGCTCGGGCTGGAAGATCACCAGCAGCGCCAGCACCGTCACCGGCAGAACGCTGTCGTAAAGGAAGCCCAAACGCTGGAAGGCCTCGCGCGATCCCAGAATCCGGATCAGCAGCGACGAGATCACCAGCAGCACGAACACAAACTTGAGCGAGCGGCTGGCGCGCGCGTTCTCAATGAACCGCAGCCCGACGTACAGCACCGACCAGATGATCACCAGTTCGATCGCCACCTGCCACCAGGGATATCCGGCGAGTCGGTCGGCGATCTGGCTGAAGCGGTCGAGCATCGGGAGGGGAGAGCGGCAAAGTGACAGAGTGGAGAAGTGGTGAAGTGACAGAGTCGCAAAGTGACAGAGCGGCAGAGTGACGAAGCGGCACGCGGATCGGGTTGCCCCTACGGTGCGAGGCTCCCGTCAGAGCATCGGAGACACCGCCGCCTCCCCGTGTCTCCGTTCTTGCACGAGTTTAGATTCGCAATCCGGCCGAGTCCTCGACTAGGATCGGAAATCCAGCCCGCACTCTTTGCGCCCACACGAAATGCCAACGAAGATCGCCAAGTTTGAGCCCACCCCCAACCCCGACGCGCTCAAGTGCATCCTCGCCGCCCCCGCGCCCCCCGCGCAACCCGCGCCACTTGTCGAACCCGCCCATCCCGGCGCCGCGATCGCCCGTCCGCGCTCGTATCGCTCCCTGAGCGACGCCGCCGCGGACCCGCTGGCCCAGCGCATCCTCAGCGTGCCGGGCATCGCCGGTGTGCTGATCCTGAACGACTTCATCACCGTCACCCGCGCCCCCGGCGCGCCCTGGCCGGCGATCAAGCTCGGCGTGGAAGCCGCCCTTGCCAGCGCGTAAACCCGCCAAAGCTCAACGTCCGCCGCGGGCCGGCGCGCCGTCCGACGCACCCGCCTCGCGTGCGATCGCCAGTTCGCTCCAAGCGTGGTTCGCCCGCGAAGCCCGAGAACTGCCCTGGCGGACATCGCCCCGCAACCCCTACTGGTCGCTCGTCAGCGAGGCGATGCTCCAGCAGACCCAGGTCTCGCGCGTCGTGCCGGCGTTCGAGCGCTTCATCGCGGCGTTCCCCACCGTCAACCACCTCGCCGATGCCGACGAGCGACAGGTGCTGGCGCTCTGGTCCGGCCTCGGCTACTACCGACGTGCCAAAAACCTCCATCGCGCCGCGAAGGAGATCGTCGCGCGATTCGCCTCCGTCGTCCCCAGCGATGTCCCCTCACTCCTGAGCCTCCCCGGCGTCGGGCGCTACACCGCCGGCGCGATCAGCTCCATCGCCCACGGCCGCCCCGCGCCGATCGTCGATGGCAACGTCAAGCGAGTCCTCCTCCGCATCCACGCGCAGGATCTCGATCCCGGCGTGCCGGCCACCGATCGCTGGACATGGGATCACGCCGCGGACCTGGTCAACATCGCCTCAAGCCCCGGCGTTTTCAACGAAGCCCTGATGGAACTCGGCGCAACGGTCTGCCTCGCGCCGCCGTCGCGCCCGATGTGTGATCGGTGCCCGATCGCGCCGTACTGCGCCAGCCGTGCCGGCCTCTGGCAGACCATCCCACGACCCAAGCAGGTCCGGCCGCCGAGTGACGTCTTTTGTACCAGCCTCTTCGCACTCGATTCGCGCGGCCGCGTACTTCTCGAGCAACGCCCAAGCGAGGGCATGTGGGCCAACATGTGGCAACTGCCCACCCTCGAATCGCCCGATGACTGGCCCTCGCGCCCAGACATCAACGCCTTTGCACAGATGCGATCGCTGGCGATCCAGCCCGCACCATTGGCGATCGCGCCGATCGAGTTCACCCATCAGACCACGCACCGCACGGTGCGATTCCGGGTGCTTGTCGCAACGCCGCTTGCGTGCGTCCGAAAGACGCGAACACGCCACTGGGCCTCGCTCTCTGACCTGGATTCGCTGGGAATCTCCAACGCTCAACGCCGCGCGATCGCGATGGCGGCCGATCAACGTACGAAGTAAGCACATTCACCCGCCCGCACTTCCGCTGGTGACAATGCTCTCCGGTGCGGTCGCTGCCCGCCCCATTCGACGGCTCTCCAGCTTCGCTCGGGGTTTCCTCTCGACTCTGTGAAGGTTTCCGGCATTCTGGGACTTGTCCGGAACCCGGCGCAGCGGTGCCCGTATGCAGCGTGTCACGATGCCGCGAACCCCCACCTTCGCGCCATCATTCCACCAAGAAGGAGTCGAGTTATGTCAGGATGTTCATCCTCGCGAGCGATCGGTCTGTCCGCGACGGTTGTCATGCTCTCGGCCGCGCTGGTCTCTACCGCCGCCGGTCAGGTCGCCACCGCAATCACCCGCCCCGCGGCTCTCGGCCCCGTTCCGAACCCCAACCCTGCCCTCGTCTACAAGCTCGACCTCTCATCCGGCGAGAGCGCCCAGTTCTTTGACCCGCTCGCCGCCCCGGTCATCCCCGCCACTGCCCCCGGCTTCCAGGGCCTCGCGGCGGACGAGGCGAACCGCCGCCTCTACGCCGTGACCACCAACGGCCTCCGCAGCGACCTGCACGCCATCAGCTACGACACCGCGACCGCGACCTTTGTCGCTCAGTGCCGCATCAACCCGCTGGTCGAGAACACCCTCACCAACGCCAACGGCGTCGTTCTCACCGGCCTCGGCTATGACTCCACTCGCAATCGCCTCTTCGGCGTCAAGAGCCTCCAGAGCGGCAGCGGCGCCACCCTCCAGCCCGAGGGCATCTACGAGATTAACACCACCACCGGCCAGACCACGCTCGTCCGCCAGTTTGAGGTCTCCCCGGCGTCGGACTTCACCATCGATGGCTTCGACTACGACGCCGCGAGCGACAAGTTCTTCATGGCCGACGATGACGACACCGGCGGCCGCAACGTCTACTCGCTGGACGCCTCGAACCTCGCCGCCCCACTGGTCATCGTGTTCACCTACCCCGCCGGCACCACGGATGTTGACGGCCTGGCTGTGGGCGGCGGCAAGGTCTTCCTGCTCTCCGACGGCGTGCAGGGCAACGGCGGCACCCACAAGATCTACGACATCGCGTCGGGCACGTTCGATGAACCCATTTCCACGCCGTACCCCGCTTATGCGAACTCGAGCCTCGGCCCGAACACCGCCAACCCCAGCGGCGGCGCAACCTACGCCCCCGGTCTCTTCACCGCGCCGCCCACGCCGCGCTGCAACGCTGCCGATATCGCCAATGACGACGGCTCGCCGCTGCCGCCCACCGGCACCGCCGGCACGAACAACGGCGTGACCGAGGGCGATTACAACCTCTTCTTCGCGACGTTCTTCGACGCCGGGGCCGCCTGCGACATCGCCAACGACGACGGCTCACCCCTGCCGCCCTTCGGCACCCTTGCCACCAACAACGGCGTGACCGAAGGCGACTACAACCTCTTCTTCGCGATCTTCTTCGACGGCTGCTCGTTCTAGGAACCAGTGCTGAGCGCTGAGTGCTGAGCGTGGAGCAGGTGTCCCGCCTGCCTACCGCAGACCGCCGACCCCGCCGCGACGGCAATCGGCAATCGCGAAGGCACTGAGACAACTCGACAGCCCCGGCTCGCGCGAGCCGGGGCTTTTCGTTTGATCGATCTCGACGGGCCCATTCCGAGCCGCAGCTCGCGCGCCGCGTCCGAACAGACCCCTTCGCCAGCGTGCCCGCGCGCCGGGTCGCACCGTCAGATGATCTCTGAAATCTGTGGCATGTTCGCCAATCGCACTGCGGATTTGCTGTAGACTTCGATTCGGCTAGGAGGCTCTCCATGACCCGTACCGTCGCCATTCGTTCTGCCGCCGTGTTCTTTGGGTCGCTTGTGTTCTCACGCGCGGCCCTTGCGGGCAGCTTCTCGGTGCCTTGGTACACGATTGACGGTGGCGGCGGCACCTCGACCGGCATCGTCTACTCCGTGTCCGGAACGATCGGCCAGCCGGATGCTGGCACGCTCAGTGGGAGCACCTTCACGATCAAAGGCGGCTTCTGGCCGGGCACCTCCACGCCGACCGCCCCACGCTGCAGCCCCGCGGACATTGCCTATGACGACGGTGCGCCCCTCCCGCCCATCGGCCCCGCCGGCGGCGTCAACAACGGCGTGACCGAGGGCGATTACAACCTGTTCTTTGCAACGTTCTTCGACGCGGGCGCAGCCTGCGACATCGCCAATGACGACGGCACACCGCTACCCCCCTTCGGCACGCTCGCCACCAACAACGGCGTCACCGAAGGCGACTACAACCTCTTCTTCGCCATCTTCTTCGACGGCTGCTCGTTCTAAGAGCAGAGTGCTGAGCGATGAGTGCTGAGTGCTGAGAGGGAAGGCACTTGGGACCGGGCGCTGGGCATCAGTGTGGCTGATCCGCTCAACGCCGGCGTCAACTCTCGACTCGGAACTCGCGACTCGCGACTAACGAACACCAAGCCCCGGCTCCCGCGAGCCGGGGCTTTGGTGTTGCTGAAGTCTGAAGTCTGAAGTCTGAAGTCTCTCGGTCGGCCGCCGCCCTCGCCCCCAACTCACGCAAGCTCGTATCGCACCGCGACCACCGACGGCACCGGCGGGAACTTCATCCGCACGCGGCAGAGCGTGTACCCCTCGCCGGCGCTTGGCAGACGCGCCAGCAGCCAGCGCAGCATCTGCCCCTGGTGTGGCACCTCGATCGCCTCGGGCGCCGTTGACGCGGCGCCGAGGACTTCCAGTGACTCAGCAATCGGAATCTGCGCGTAGTCATCGCTCCGGCTGTAGGGCACGTCCGATTGCACCGTGCTGTGCACGCGATAGCTCACCGACCGGTGCGGGATGCCCGGCGGCAGAAGCACGTCAAACACCAGCCGCTTGGCCGGTGTCAGCACCCGCATGATCATCGCGTCGGCGCTCTGCTTGATCCGCGGCATCCCGCTGAAGTGCTCGCCGAGCACGACATCCAGCGCGCCGCTCTGGCCGATGTGCCCCGCAGCGAGCTCATCTTCGACCGTCGAATCCGCCAGCGTTCGGCGCACGATCGGGATGTTCTGCTCCGAGCAGAACTGCGCAAGCAGCAGCGATCCCGGCGAGTTCGTCGCCTCCGGACGACCGTCGATCGGCGAGCGCTTCAGATCCTCTGAACGGCCCGCGTCGTACACAAGCATCGTCCGAGACATGACCCATGGCGCGTTGGCCCGGTTGCGCTGTAGACCAAAGTGCCCGCGCACGCGAAAGACCTCCGGCATGAACTCTGCCCCTACAGGCTTGAGCGCGTCGAGCTGGTACACGCTGTCGGCCTGAACCCCGAGCAGATACGCGTTGGCGCGAAAGCCGTCGCGCCGGATGCTCGTGTCCAGTCGGGAGCGACCCTCGTCAGTGATCGCGCCGATGAGCCGGTCCGCCGCGGCTCGATCGCCGGCGTGATGACGCGCCAACTGCTGAAAGCCGGCGAACGCGGCGCGGGCCCGATCGATCACCGCCGGCTCAATGCCCAGGGCCGCCGCCGCTTGCAGGAACCGCTCGTACCCCTGCTTGCCGGGGATGTGCGCAGGCGAAGGAAGTCCAGCCACATCACGCCCAACGTGCCACAGCTTCCACGCGATGCTCGAATCAAGATCCAGCCGCGTCGCGACGTCGGTCGCTCGCTCGATCCCCCCGCACGCAGCGATCACCGACCCGGTCGCGGCACGGAGCTCGCGCAGGGTTTTCCCTGCCTCGTCAAAGAACGGGTCGGCACCAGCCTCGACGGCGACGATCGGTGGTCGAGCTTGAGCAGGCATAGATGAAGTATAACCCGAACTTCACGTGTTGGCAAAATGTTTAAACATTCTTCTTGCAACGACTCAAAGTCCGAGTATCGTTTGTCGATCCGTTCAATCCTCAACACCTCGCAGGAGTTGCCCATGCTGTGTTCGCACCGATCTGTTCGTGCCGCGTTGATCCTGTGTCTGCTGAGCGGAACGTCGTGCAGCGCTCTGAGCGCGACGATCAACGTTCCGGCGGACTTCCCGAGCATCCAGGCGGCGATCGCCGCGGCGGCCAACGGTGATGAGGTGCTCGTCGCGCCGGGCGTCTACGTCGAGCAGATTGACTTCTTGGGCAAGGGGCTCGCGCTTCGATCGACCGGGGGTGCCGCCCTGACCACGATCAGCGCGCCCGGCGGTGCCGCGCCGCTGGTGACCATCACCACCGCGACCGGAACGGTGACGATCGATGGCTTCACGATCTCGGGCGCGACGTTGGCCAGCGGCTCGGGCGCGGGCATCAACGCGACGAGCTCGACCGTGATCCTGCTGAACTCGATCGTTGAGAACAACCAGTCGCTCGATGGCGGCGGTGCCGCGATCAACGCCGTCGGCGGCTCGCTGACGATCACCGCGAGCACGATCCGCAACAACTTCGCGACTACGAGCATCGGCGGCGTCGCGCTCGGTGCCGCGGTCTCGATGGCCGACTGCATCGCGACGGTCAACGGCAGCACGTTCACCGGCAATCAGGGCGTGAACGTTGGTGGTGGTGCGATCGGCGCTTCGGGCGGCGGCACGCTGGACATCGGCACCGCAACAACCTTTACATCGAACACCGCGAGCACGTCGCTCACAGGGCTCAGCGAGGTCTTCGGCGGCGGGGCGCTGGCGGCTCGCGACGTGGTCGTGCTGACGGTCACCGGCGGCTCGTTCACCGGCAACAGCCTGACCGGCGGTGGCGGCGGCGGAGCGATCTCGTTGCTGGGGAGCAACGCCCTGGTCTCGCTCTCGGTGGACGGCACCCAGTTCGCCTCGAACACCAGCACCAGCAGCGGCGGCGCGATCTCGACGAACGCCATCGGCGCGTTCAGCGTGCGGAACGCAACCTTCACCGCGAACACCGCCACCAACAGCACCGGCGGCGCGATCGCACAGGCCTCGTTGCAGGCCCCAAGCGGGCCCGACGGCGCGATCATCGCCAACTCGACGTTCACGGGCAACGTCGCGAGCGTTGGCGGTGCCCTGTCCCTCCGGACGGTGACGCGGATCTCCGATTGCGTGCTCGAGGACAACCAGGCCATCGGTGGTAGCAGCGGCTCGTTCATCTTCTCCGGCGGCGGCGGCGCGGTCCGCATCGATAGCGGCGCCAATCTGACAACGTTCGAGCGGACGACCTTCCGCAACAACACGGTGAACTCGGGCTCCACGCCCTCGAACGAGGGCGGCGCGGTGCGCGTGCGCCGATCGGCCGCGAACTTCATCAACTGCACGTTCGACGCCAACAAGGCGACCAACAACCGCGCCGGCGCAATCTGGTTCGAGAGCACCTCGACCACGCTGCGCTCGTCGCTCATCCGCGGGTGTACGTTCACCGGAAACACGACGCTCGGCCCGACGCGCATGGAAGGCGGCGCGATCGGCGCGACCGGGCGCGTGAACATCACGATCGAGTCCAGCACGTTCGCGAACAACTCGGCACCGACGATCGGCTCTCACATCTTTGGTGAGGCCGCCGGCGGGCTCATCGTCACCGACACCGTGTTCCGTGATGCCACGTCGCGTCAGGGCGCTGGCGTCGTCTACCCCGGACGCAGCGATTCGACGGTCTCATTCACCCGCACACAGTTCCGCAACCTGAGCGCGGTCTTTGATGCGACGGGCAACGGTGGCGACTGGGGCGCAGCGAACGTCTCGGCCGGCACCATCCTGCTCCGCAGCGTCACAGTGGAGAACTGCACCGCCCGCAACGTCGCCGGCATCCGCGCGATCGGCACGACGGGCACATCATCTGTCACGGTCGAGAACTCGACGTTCCGCAACCTCGTCTCCACGCCGAACGCCACCGGAAACGGCGGCGACATCGGCGCTGGCGAGTTCGGTGGCACCAATACCGTGGTCCGTCAGACCACTGTCACCGATTGCAGCGCCAAGTTCCACGGCGGCTTCAACCTCAGCGGCACCGTCTCGGCCATTGTGGAGAACACCACGTTTACCCGTTGCAGGGCCATCCCCACCGCCTCCGGCCAGTTCGGCGATGGCGGCGGACTCCGCATCAGCTCGGCCGGTGGCGAAGTCCGCGATGTTGCGTTCATCGATTGTGAGGGCAAGCTCGCCGGCGGCCTGCTGGGTTCGGGCGCCTCGCTCCTGGTTGAGAACACGACCTTCACCGGCTGCAAGGCAAACCCAACTGCGACTGACTCGTTCGGCGATGGCGGCGGCGCCCGGATCGACGCGATCAACGTCACCCTGCGAAACCTGACCTTCACCAACAACCAGGCCCGCGTTGGCGGCGGGCTCCATCTCTCCGGCGGCGGTGCGGGCGGCTCCGTGCTCGCTGAGAATCTTCGCTTCATCGGGAACGTCGCGGCGACCGTCCCGACCGGCAACCTGAACAACGTGCGCGGCGGCGGCATGTTCATCGATCGCGCTGGCCCGGCCCGTATCTACAACACCATCGCCACGGGCAACTCCGCCGCGCGAGGCGGCGGCATCTGGACCAGCTCGCTCAACGCTTCTTTCGAGAATCTCCTCATCGCCGACAACACCGCGTCGAACCTCGGCGGCGGCATGATGATCGACGGCATCGGCGGCACGCCGCGCTCCAACCGTGTCGAGAACTCGACCATCGTTCGCAACGCCGGCGGCGGCGTGTACTTCGGCTCGTGCGATGCCATCGGCGTCAGCTCGATCGAGAACTCGATTGTCCGTTTGAACACCGGTCTTCCGAACGTCAACGGTGTCGGCTGCGCGTTTGTTGACCCGCCGGTTTCGATCAACGTCACCTCGTCGAACGTCGAGAGTGGCTTCAGTGGCATCGGGAACATTGACGCGGATCCGCTCTTTGCGGATGCCCCGGCCGGCAACTTCCGCCTCAGCGCCGGCTCTCCGTCGGTGGACACGGGCAACAACGCCCTGGTCCCCGCGGCCCTGGGCTTTGATCTGGTCGAGAACGCTCGCTTCGCCGCCGGCACCAACGGCGCCCCGCTGACGGTGGACATGGGCGCGTATGAGTTCAATGCCCCGCCTTGCGCACCGGTCATCACGACGCAGCCCGCGTCGTTCGCCGCGTGCCTTGGGCAGCCCGCGGTGCTGACCGTCGTGGTCACTGGAGCCCCGGCCCAGATTGTCGAGTGGCGTTTCCAAGGCATCGCGATCGACCCGGTCTTGAATCCATCGGCAGCCACGCTGACCCTCACCATCCCGGCCTTCTCAGCCGCGGATGTCGGCAACTATGACGTTGACATCATCACCGCGTGCGGCGGCGTCACCAGCACCACCGCCACCCTCACCGCACAGACCTGCGCCCCGGCCCGCTGCAACCCCGCCGATATCGCCAATGACGACGGCTCGCCGCTGCCGCCCATCGGCACCGCCGGCACGAACAACGGCGTGACCGAAGGCGATTACAACCTCTTCTTCGCGACGTTCTTCGACGCCGGCGCCGCCTGCGACATCGCCAATGACGACGGCTCACCCCTGCCGCCCTTCGGCACCCTTGCCACCAACAACGGCGTGACCGAAGGCGACTACAACCTGTTCTTCGCGATCTTCTTCGACGGCTGCTCGTTCTGACGGCTGGCTGAAACTCGCGGGCCGTCGGTTGATCACGAGTTGAGCATTCACGACCCCGGATCGCAGTGCGCCGGGGTCGATTTCTATTGTCCGAAGCGGACCCGACATCGAACTTCGGTCGTTTGGCTCATGCTCACGGAACGTGCGAAGGCGATGGTCCACTCACACGACGATTGTCGCGCAGCTGATCTCGATTGGGGCGCCAAAGATTCAAACAAATCGCGGACTTGTGCTTCCAATGGATTGAATCTGCATGTAGTCTGTCGGCTCGTTCACGCGATCTCGGGCCGCCCAGCACTTGTCGTCAAATGTGGCCGAATCACGATCCTTGGATGGAGTCAGATATGCAGAGCTTGTGGTGCCTTGGCCGTATCTTCTCGGGGAATCAACGCGGAGGGCTGATCGAGTTGACGGGTCGCCGCGCGTTGGTGCTCTTCGCGAAGAAGTTGCACAGCCGTTTTCTGTTCTATTGCTGTATGCTGATTTGTTTGGCAGCGACACCGCTTTGCTCAGCGCAGTGCCCCGGTCGGTGGGTGCCCGGCGAACCGATTCCCGGTGTCGATGGAAGCGTGAGTGCGCTGGTGAGGTGGGATCCCGATGGGGCTGGTCCGCTACCGGCGCGCATCGTTGTCGGAGGTCGCTTCGGCTTTGCCGGGGGCATCGCCGCGAACAACATCGCATACTTTGACACCGGCTCGAATACATGGGGATCTTTCGGCGCGGGATGCAACGACGCTGTGAACGCGCTCATCGTTCTACCAAACGGCGACTTGGTCGCCGGCGGACTGTTCACTGAGGCGGGCGGGGTGCCGGCGAGTCGGATCGCGCGCTGGAGCCGAGGCCAGTGGCTGGCGCTCGGCGGCGGCAACGGAGTGGTTAACAACTCGGGCATCCCGAACTCGCCTGCTTCAGTCAACGCGCTCGCAGTTCTTCCGGACGGCACCTTGGTTGTTGGTGGCCGCTTCACACACGCGGCTGGTGGCGCTGTCATCGCAATCAACATCGCTCGCTGGACCGCGACTTTCGGTTGGTCCTCCATCGCTGAAATGGGAAATGTCGTCCAAGCACTGGCCGTTACCGCCGACGGCTCCTTGATCATTGGCGGGGATTTCTCGTTTGCCGGGCGCACGGGAAGCTGGGGTCTGGTTCTCTGGCGGCCTCCCGGATTCTCGCCCATCGGTGGCGGGTTCGGGAACGGCTCCAGAGTCTCGTCGATCCAGATCATGCCAAACGGCGACATCGTTGTTGGCGGCGTGATCAACTTCTTGAATGGATCTCCAACAACGCCGATCGCCCGATGGAACGGAAGCGTCTGGAGTGCAATGGACGCGGGTCTCTTGAATGGGACTGGGCTTGCAACTGTCGCGGGCATGGCGGCTCTGCCAAACGGCGATCTTGTGATTGGCGGACTCTTCACATCCGTTGCTGGCGTTCCGGCAAGATCCGTCGCGGTCCTCAGAGGGTCAACGTGGTCGCCCTTTGGTACCGGTGTCAGCGGTCCGTCCGCTTCTGTCGCAGAGGTTCTTGCGTTGCCAACCGGCGAGGTGTACATCGGCGGTAGATTTGATCAGGTCAGCGGGGTTCGTGCCCTGTCGATTGCCGCCAGCGTGAGCGACAACTGGACTTCCTTGGGCCCGGCACCGGCGGTCGTCGGGAGCATTCAGGCACTTGCGGTCCTGCCGAGCGGTGACGTCATCGCGGGTCGTGAGTCGCCCACAGAGGGGCCATCTGCCACCGGCGCAATCACGCGATGGACCGGATCGAACTGGGAGACCTTCGCAGGTGGGATGAATGCCGGAGCGATCGTTCAATCGTTTGCGGTCGCTGCAAACGGAGACCTTGTTGTTGGCGGTAGCTTTACGTCCGCAGGCGGCGTTGCTGCGTCATCGGTCGCGGTTCTTCGGAGTGGCGTTTGGTCGGCACTTGGGACGGGAGTGTCCGGAACCGTTAGAGCAGTCGCGATCTTCCCGTCCGGAGATATCGTCGCCGCTGGGACGATCACCGCAGCTGGCGGAGTGCCGGTCAATCGAATCGCTCGGTGGAACGGATCCGAGTGGACGAGCATGGGAGCTGGCTTCAATGGTGACGTGAACGCGCTTTTGGTCATGCCGAACGGCGACTTGGTTGCGGGCGGCTCCTTCTCGCAATCAGGAACGGTCCCCGTCGCCCGAATCGCGATCTGGACCGGGTCCGCCTGGCGGAGCCTCGGTGCCGGATTCAACGGCCCAGTGAGGGCTTTGGCGCGTCTCGGCGAGAGTGGTGTGATCGCGGGGGGCACCTTTACGACATCTGGTGCCTTTTCGACGACGAGTGTTGCCCGGTGGGATAACACCAACTGGCGTTCATTGGAGAGCGGAGTCAGCGCCTCCGGCCCGATCCCGGCATCCGTTGACGCAATCGTGACGCTCCCCAACGGTGACATCGCGGTTGGCGGGAACTTCAGCACGGCGGGAGTTGCAGCTGCCACCCGGAACATCGCTCTGTTCGACGGAACCCGATGGCGGAGCGCTGATGGAGGCCTCGGCGGCCCTGTCCGAGCGCTGGCTCTGCGACCGGATGGAGGGTTCAGTGCAGCCGGGGCGTTCTTTCTGAACGCGGCGGGAGCCTCGTACGAGTTCTCTACCTATCGGGGCGGGGGGCCGTCGCGGGTCATCACGTCGCAGCCAACGAGCATCCTCAGTGCGTGCGCCGGGTCGAATGTCACGTTCTCGGTGATTGCTCAGGGCAGCAGCGCCGGAGGGCCGCTGCGGTATCGATGGCTCCGAAACGGCGCAGCTATCAGCACGACCACGAATCCGACGGCAGCCACGGCCACATTGACAGTCTTCGGGGCGAGTTCTCTCACACGAGGAACGTATACGTGTGTCGTCTCCGATGACTGTGGTGAAACGACATCGGCAGCAGCTCTATTGGAACTGACCACGCAAGGCAGACGCTGCAACGCAGCAGACATCGCGGATGACTCCGGACGGCCGCTCCCGCCGTTTGAACCATGTGACCCTTCGAGCGTCAACCGCGGCGTAACCGAGGCCGACTACAACGCGTTCTTTAGCGTGTACTTCGACGCGAACCCATTGACCGACATCGCCAACAACGACGGCTCTCCGGCGCCACCGTTCGGCCCGCTGACAATCAACAGCGGCGTGACCGAGGCAGACTACAACTTGTTCTTCTCGATCTTCTTCAACGGCTGCGGAACGTGACCAGACGGGAAGGCCGACATCAACTGTCTTCTGCGTCGGAGCTCTTTGTGTTGGGCCGCGTGGCTGATCGGTGAGCGCTTGGAGCCACGGGAATTGGATCACTCGCCAAACAGCCAGCGGCGCTTGGGGGCGCCGGGCAGTGCGCGGAGCTTGAAGCCGTCGATCGCGTAGCGACGGATGTGTTCCATCGCTTCCTCGGGCGAGTCGGTGAGCAGAAACAGCCGAAGGTCTTCGGGGCTGATGGTGCCAGCGGCGACCATCTTGTCCTGGATGAACTTGAAGAGGTCGCCCCAGTAGCTCGTGCCCATGACGACCACCGGGAAGTTCTTGATCTTGCCGGTCTGGATGAGCGTGAGGGCCTCGAACATCTCGTCCAGCGTGCCGAAGCCGCCGGGCAGGATCACGAACGCGTACGAGTACTTCACGAGCATCACCTTGCGGATGAAGAAGTACCGGAAGTCGACGAAGCGATCGAGGTACGGGTTCGGGCGCTGCTCGCGCGGCAGCTCGATGTTGCAGCCGATCGAGAGCCCGCGCGCCCCTTGCGCTCGCGCCTCCATCGCGCCGCGATTGGCAGCCTCCATGATCCCCGGCCCGCCGCCGGTCATCACCGTGAACCCCTCCCACGCTAATCGTGAGCCCATCTCTCGCGCTTGAACGTAGTACGGGTGCTTCTCATCGAAGCGAGCCGAGCCGAACACCGTGACGCAGGGGCCGACGAAGTGCAGCGTGCGGAAGCCGCGCACAAACTCGGCGCAGATCCGAAGCACCCGCCACAACTCCTCACGCCGCGAGCGCGGGCCGGACAACATCAACGGCTCGTGCGGCGACGTGGACGCCTTGCCCCATGCGTTGCCAGCCGCCGAGCCGGGCGGGGGTGAAGAAGGCGAGCTCCGGTCCATCGAGGGGTCACTGGGCGTCGTCATGCGACGATCGTTGGCGGGGAGAGAGCCGTCAGCCGACAGATTTCAGCCGCCAGCCTTCAGCCAGCAGCCGCCAGCCAGCAGCTTCGAACGAAAACCCCGGCGCACGGCGCGCCGGAGTCTTGTTGCATCTGATTCTCCACGATTGCCGATTGCCGAATCCCGATTGCCGTCGCGGCAAGGACCGTGGTCTGCGGCAGGCAGGCGAGGACGCCTGCCCCACACACTCGGCCCTCGGCCCTTCCGCTCAGAACGCGCAGCCGTCGAAGAAGACGCTGAAGAAGTAGTTGTAATCGCCCTCGGTCACGCCGTTGTTCACGTTCGGGAAGACGCCGCCGTTGCCGAACGGCGGGAGCGGGATGCCCTGGTCGTCGGCGATGTCGCAGACCGCGATCGCGTCAAAGTAGTTGGCGAAGAAGACGTTGTAATCGGCCTCGCCGGTGCCGTTGTTCGGCACCAGCGGGTTCGGCGCCGTCGTGAAGTTGTGGATCGGTTGGCCGCCGTCGTTGGCGATGTCCGCGGCGTTGCAGCGGGCCGGCACCGGGGTGTCGGCAAGCGAGATCTCAAGGATCGCGCTTCCGACTGCGCTGTCGTTGATGGCGGTGCCGAGCGTCACGCCCAGCAGCAGCTTGCTCGTGCCGACGAACGCCGATGTGCTGCTGTCAAAGTTGCGGATGACGCGGTCATCGTTGTCGATGCCGTCGTTGTTGACATCGACCTTGTCGCCGAAGGATGCCAGGAGTGTCGTGCCGTTGAGCACACACACGCGCTGGATCGTCGGCGTGCTGACGGTTGTGCCGATGATGGCGTACTGGCCATCAGAGGCGGGGATGGCCAGGAAGCCGCCGCCGCCGGGGGCCTGGTAGTTGACGGTGCCGGTGGGGGTGATGGGGTCGCCGCTCTTGGCGATGATCACGCCGTTACGGAGCAGTGCGCGCGTGCCCGCGGTGCCGACGACGGGCGCGTACCAGTTGCCTAAGGCGTCCTGAGTGATCGTCGAGCCGATGGCGGTCGATGCGTTGGAGATGAACTCGCCGGGCAGGCCGGGGATCTCATCACCGACCTGATAGAGCAGGGCGTTGTTGCGGATGAGCACGGCGTTGCCGGCGGTGTTCCAGAACTGGTTGCCGCGGAGGATCCACTGCGTGCCATCGGGCGTGATGTGGAGCGTGCCGCCGGTATGACTGAAGAGCCAGCCGAAGCCACCGGTGATCGGTGTTGAGCCCTGCTGGTTGAGCACGTCGGCCGGCGAGTCACCGTTGGAGGTGAAAGCCGCGAAGTGATTCGAGACGCCGCCACCGGGGTTGATGCCGCCGGTGCCGTCATCGATAATGTCGTTGGATTGGTACGCGACGGTCCCGTCGGCGAGCATGTTCACGCCGGAGAACGCCGCGGCGAAGTTCGAGTCATTCACGAGGCCGACCGCGGGCAGCGCGCCGGGCTGAAGGCCGCTGAACAGGCCGGGCAGCGTCTGCCCGCCGACCTTGATGTACGAGAATCCCGCGACCGGATCGTGGCGGAGCAGCACGTTGCGCGGCTCGGTCGGCGCGCCGGTGCCGGTGCTGCGCGCGACGAAGGCGATCTGACCAGCGTCGTTGACGCTCAGCTCGGTCAGCTTGATCCCCTCGTCCGATGCGGTGGTGCCGATGCGCGTGCTGAGCGTCGCGTACGGCGCGGGCAACGCCGAGCCAGACCGGATGATGACCGATGCACCGCTGCCGGGGTTGCGGATCAGCGCGTAATCGCGGTTCACTGCGACGGCGCGCCGAGCGATCAGCGCGGCGTGCTGGCCGTTCGGAGAGACATCGAGCTTCTGAAAGCTCTCAAAGAGGCCGCCGCCGGGCATCACGTTCGTCGGTGCGACGGACTCCTGGGTGGTATAGAGCACGCGATGCAGCGGCTGGGCGAGCGTGGTACCGGCGAGAAGGGTCGTGGCAAGCGCGGCGGTCATCAGCTTCATTGGAGCTTCCTGAGTGTTGTTCGGTCTATCGATCGCCGACGGCCTGAGCGGTGCTTCGAGTGAGAACTTCACGATACGCACAGCGGGCCGCGTGGTTTGGTGACATCGCAAAACGGGTCAAAGGTCCCACACGATGCGGGGACATGCGGGAACAGCGCTCGCGCCGTCGCGGTTACACGCGGGCGTGCAACGCCATCGTCAGAACCGTACAACACCCGCCGCGGTGATGCCACAAAACGTCGTCGCGCATCGGGCAAACCCGTGGTACGGGTGCCCATTTCGCCCATTTTGGCGCGCCAGTAACGAAAAAGCCCCTGCTCAGACGAGCCGGGGCTTGAGGGAGCTTTCAGTTTTCAGCCATCAGCCACCAGCCTTCAGCAGAACAAGACTGATGCCCAGTGCCCGATGCCCTATGCCATCCCACTCGGCCCTCGGCCCTCAAACCTCGGCCCTCGTCTTAGAGCGTGCAGCCGTCGAAGTAGATGCTGAAGAAGTAGTTGTAGTCGCCTTCGGTCACGCCGTTGTTCACGACGGTGCCGGGGGCGGGGGTCGGGACGCGTGAGACGCCGTCGTCGTTGGCGATGTCGCAGACCGGGAAGGCGTCGAAGAAGTTGGCGAAGAAGACGTTGTAGTCCGCCTCGGTCACGCCGTTGTTCACGCCGAGGGACGGGCCGGGGATCGCCGGGGTGCCGTTGCTGCCGTCGACGATCTCGGCGCGGGGGAGGAAGTCGCCAGTGTCGTACGCGATGTCGGCGCCGTTGCAACGCGTCGCGGAGGGAGCGCCAACGAGCGTAAAGCGGATGAAGCGGACCTCGAACGCGGCGCTCTTGTTGGTGAAGAAGATGTTCGACGCGCCGACGCTGTCAGTGAGCGTGATTTGATAGTTGATGAGGGCGGTGGGGGCGATGACGCCGGGGCGGGCCTCGCTGCAAGCGATGACGCCGGCGGAGTCCATGGCGTTGCCCTTGTTCGGGCGGCCTTCGTCAAAGGCGGGGGGCTGGTCGTTGGCCACGTCAAAGTTGGAGATGGCCAGGTAGTAGGTGCCGGCGTTGAGCGAACGGGTGAGCGCTGCGCTCTGGGGGCCGGTCAGACTTGTCGGGTCGTCGTTGCTGGCGCCAGCGACAGGGTTGAACGAGGCGTCGTAGATCGACATGTCGGTATCGGTGGTGACGACATCGATGCCGCCGTTGATGTTCGGCAGGAAGCTGTCGCCAGCGGTGGTGATGGCGGTGTTGCCGGCGGCGAAGCTGCCGAGCTCATCGATGGTCACGACATCGAAGCCGTCGTAGATGATCTTGTACGGATTGGTGGTGGAGGCGGAGCCCAGCACGCGGACGATGACGTACGGGTTGGGCTCGGAGCCGAGGGTGTAGAACTGCAGCAGTCGCGAGGGATTCGTGCTGCCGACAGCGTTGGTGAAGAGCTCGTCAGAGGCGGTGTCGATGACGCCGCCGACGACGTCGAGCGAGCGCATCTGGAAGTTGTGAACGAATGCCGAGCCGCCGGTTTCGATGTGCATGCGGTGGCGGTAAATCTGGCCAGCGGGCGCCTGGGGGACGGAGATCTTGAAGTAGTCGGCGCTGCCTGCGCCCGGTGTGGTCTGGCTGTTGCCGGTGCAGGTGCCGCAGAGCACGTCGTTGAACGCGGTGAAGCTCACGGCCTGAGCGGTGGCCTTGGTATCGTTCGGCTCGGTCTCGGTGATCGTGCAGTTGGCCACCGGCGAGACGCGCCCGTAGGTGAGTTGGATGCTGTACGAGCCGGTCGTCGATGCGCCGTCGTTGAAGACCTGCCAGCCGTCGAACGCGACGGTGTTGGTCTCGTTGAAGAAAGCCTTGCGAGCGGTGACGGCAAGCCAATACGTGCCCGCGGGCAGGCCGCCATCGCCGCCGGCGAACACAGGAATGATGCTGTTGGGATCGCGCGGCGTGGTCGTGCCGCCGAAGCTCATCGTCCCGAAGAGCGCCGACGACGTCGACAGCGGCGCGTTCCGCAGCCGGAAGCCGTTCTCATCAAAGAGGTAGACGATCGAGCGCCCCGCGGAGTTCTGCGTCGTGATGTCCAGGAAGTTGCCGTTGTCCAGCGCGCCCGTGGTGATGCCCGGCGCGGGGATGACGACCTTGAACCACTTCACATCGCCCGCGGCGAACGGGCCGGTGAACGTCTGCGGCACCGAGGTGCCGACAGCGCCGAAGTTCGCGGTGCCGAAGTCCTCAAACACCGCCGGCGCGGTGTACGCCGCGGAGCGGACGGTGACCGCGACGTTCGCCCACGTGGCGTTCGGCGTGCCGCCGATGAACGGGAGCTGGCTCGCGGCCAGGAACAGCGGCTGGCCGCCGGTGTAGTTGTTGATCAGGTTGCCCTGCCACGAGAGCGTCACGTTGTTCTCGTTGGAGTTCGAGAAGCGACCGACGCGACCGAAGGCGTGCAGCGTGCTGGAGATGTCCGCGGCGGAGTAGAGCGAGGGCTGGGCTTCCTCGGAATACGCGCCGGAGAACGCGTTCTCTGACCAGTTCATGGTCATCGTGTACGCGCGATACGTGCCGGCGGGGACGCCGGCGGTGTTCAGCGCGACAAAGGTGTTCACGTCGGTGACGCTGGGCACGGTGACCGACGGCAGCGTTGAGTTCTGAGCCATTGCGGCGCTGGCGGCCAGCGCCAGAGCCAGAATCGAGGTCGAGAGCGAGCGAGGCATAGCGAAATCTCCGGTGAGTGGTGTTTCGAGTCTGCGGCGACAAACGGCAGCGACCGCTGGCCGCCAACGCGGCTCAGGTGAGCGCTCGGTTCGAAGAGCGGTGAGAGAATGTGGACGCTGTACGATGCGTCAAGAGCGAGCTAAGTGTTCCGCAAGATGGTTCGAAAATCCATGAAACGGTTGAGACCTGCGGGAAAATACAGTCGATTCCTCGCAAAGTAGGGGCGATGTGAGAATGGGTGAACCGCGAACGCGGGGAAAGAAAAAGCGCCCCGGACGGGGCGCTTGAGGGACTTCAGGGTTGACGCGATCAGGGGGTACGGAGAGGGCTTCCCCTCGGTCTGCAGCGATTCAAGGTCTCGACCATGCGACGGGTCGGTGGCCTGATCAGGACGGGCAGCCGTTGAAGTAGACGCTGAAGAAGACGTTGTAGTCGGCCTCGGTCACGCCGTTGTTGGTGCCGATCGGCGGCGTGCCGCCGGAGTCATCGGCGATGTCACAGTAGGGCAGGGCCTCGAAGTAGCCGGAGAAGAACGCGTTGTAGTCGCCCTCGGTCACGCCGTTGTTCTCGGAGTTGGGGCCGACGTTGTACGGCGGCAGCGGATTGCCGGAATCGTCAGCGATGTCCGTGGGGCTCTTGGTGAAGACGAAGAAGACGGTCTCTGCGCCGATGCCGGTCTGGATCGGCCCGCTGCCGGTCACGCGACCGGTGGCGGTGTCGATCGCGTCAGCGCTGGCCGGCTGTCCGTTGAGCGTGATGTAGCACGGCGGCGTTCCGGCGGGGATCCGCAGGACCGTGTTGAAGTTCAGCGCGCCGCCGTTGCGATTGGTGAAGATCGCCGCGGTGCCGTTGAAACGCTCCTCGATCTTCATGTCGATGCGATGGTCACGGACCGGCAGGTTGTTGAACTTCATCGAGGTCCAGCCGGTGGGCAGCTTCGGCTCGGTGCGGAGCGTGTTGCCCGGCGAGTCGGGCGTGAAGTCCAGGAACAGCATGACGCTGTCCACGTAGAAGCTCATCGACTCCCAGGCGTTGGGCCACGCGGTCTGGAGCGTGAAATCGGACTGGCCGGGATAGAGCAGCGAGTTGGAGGGGGCCATCTGCTCGGCGCCGAAGCCGATCGGGCCGTTGTGGTCCGCGGCTCGGTTCAGGCGGTAGAGGTGGTTGTCGATGTCGGCCTTGCCGGGGGTGAAGTCCTGTCGCATGGCGTAGTACGCGCCGTACCAGAGGGTCGTCAGGAACCAGGGGCCCGCGGGCGTGTTGCCCAGGGAGCCGTTGCCCCAGTAGCTGTCGCCCCAGTAGCGATCGATGAGGCCGACGAAGTCCGAGGCGTTGTTGATGAACTGGTTCGGGAAGCGGACCAGCGGGTGCGTGTTGCCGAAGCGGTCTTGCGCGACGCCGTTGATGCGATCGATGATCTTGACAGCGCGGGTGTCGGTGGCCAGGTGGGTCTCGAACGGGTAGACGATGCCGAGCATGGAGATGTCGGAGGCTTCGCCGTTCCAGAAGAGCTTGTCATCGAGGCCGGCCTTGATGCCGTTGGCGCGGTTGATGAAGTCGTTGGCGTCCGCGGGCTGACCGATGGTGCCGGCGATGGTCGCGGCGTCGCGCAGGCCGCGCACGATGTTGGCGTTCGACATGATGAACGTGTCGTACTTGTCCTCCCACACGTTGTTGGAGTACATCATGAAGGTGGAAGCGCCGGGGTAGCTTTGCCGGTGGTTCAGTCGCGTGCCGTCGTTCTTGCTGGTCTGGCTCATGGCGATCGCGGCGTCCTTGACCACCGAGTACGTCGTGTTGGCGGGGTTGCCGGCCTGGTCCTCGATGAGGTAGTTCGCGTCGCCGTGGACTTTGTAGTTGTAGAGGACCATCCACGGAATCACGGCGGTCTCGTCGACCTGCGGCGCGCCCCAGACGGTGAAGCCGTCGGTGGTGTACTTCTGCTTCCAGAAGCCCTTGCGCGTGCCGAAGAAGGGGTTGCCGCCCGCGGCTTCGAAGCCCGGGGTGTTGCCGTTGGTCCAGGTCTCAAAGTCGCGGAAGGTCGTGTCGCGCAGGAAGCGCGTCATGCGATCGACGACATCGGTGTGACCGACTCGCGCCAGCGTGACACCGGCCCACGCCATATCGCGCGGCCAGACGAACGGGTACGCGCCGTTGCGGAAGCCGGCGATGAGGCCGCCGGTGCGCTCGTCGAAGTGGAGCATGGTGCCCAGGATGCCGCGATCAAAGAGCGTCTGCAGGCGAGCATCGGGGAGCTCGACGGTCACGCCCTGGTTCAGGAAGTTCTGCCAGTACGCGTCGGTCTGAGCCTGCCAGGTGGAGGTGTTGCCATCGCGGAACCAGGAGATGATCGGGCCCATCTGGATGTTGTAGACGCCGGGGCCGTTGATGCCCGCGAAGGCATCGCGGCCTGCGGGGCGCTCGAAGCCGCCGACGATGATGAAGTTCACTTCGACGTCCTGGTTCGGCGGGAGGATGACCTGCTGGCCGATCCAGCCCTGACCGTTATCGCCGGAGGTGTCGCGCCACGCGTCCGAGGCCATCGCGCCGCCGGTGCCATTGACCGATGGCACGGTCTTCATCGCCGCGGCGAGGAAGACCGAGACGTTCTTCTCATAGCCGCCGAAGGTGGTGGGGTTGTATTCCTGACCGAAGCCGATGGAGCCGGTGTTGGTCACGACGCGATAGGTGTTATCGCCGGCGATCATGGCACCGAGCATGTCGGTGGACTTGAGCATGAAGTCGTGGTTGTCGCCGCCGTTGAGGGCGGGATCCATGTACATGTAGACGTTGACGGTCTGGGTGGTGGCCTGGTTGTTGCGCAGGATCATGCGCTTGATGGTCATGCCTTGGGAGGCGTTGGGCGGGGTGAAGACACCCTTGGGCGAGAAGTCGTGCTGAGTGATGGAGATGTTGCGGCCGGCGCGGACGTAGGTGCTGGTCGTGGTGATGGTCTGGGTGCGGGGCTCGTACTGCTGCTGGATGTTGGTGAAGTCGGTGCCGTTCTGGTTGCTGAGCCAACTTGTGATGCCGCCGGCGCGGATGCCGGTGAGGATCTGGTTCAGGTGCATCTGGCCGCGGTTGTCCAGCGGGAGGCCGGCGGGGAAGGTGTCAAAGCCGTCGACGTAGCCCTCGTTCTTGGTGGCGATGCCTTGGACCGCGCCGGCACCGGGGTAGTAGATGTCGAAGATGTTGCCGTTCTGATCGAGCATCGAGTTGATGAAGTTGTTGCCGACAACGCCCTCTTCCTTGTAGGGCCAGAAGGGCGGGTAGCCGACGCCTTCGTTGCCGGGGAAGGCCGAGCCCTGGCCAGGCCAGGCGAGCAGGTTGGTGTGCTCGAAGGTCTGCGCGGCGTTGGAGCTTGAACCGCCGCCGGCCCAGGCCTGGGTGGCGTTGGGGTTGGAGTTGATCCAGCGGGCGAGCTTGTAGCGGATGCGCTGGTTGTACGCGCGGGTGCCGACGGGCAGGGTGGCGCGCCACCAATCGCGAGTGCCGCCGCTGACGCCGAACTGATTGGCGATGAACTGCACGGGGCCGGTGGGGCTGACGTTCGAGATCACCTGTGTGGTGCCGAAGCCGACGGACGCGGAGCCCTGGGGCTCGGAGCCGTCGGTGGTGTAGTAGATGGCGACGCGGTCGTAAGCGTTCTGGCAGCAGACGCGGAAGTAGATGAGGATGGTCTCGTCCTCGCGCGGGGCCGGCGGCGTGCGCTGGGTGGTGGCCGAGCCGAAGCCGCCGTTGCTGATGGCCCCGAGGTTGGAGGTGGGGATCGGGCCGAACGGATCAAAGTCGACCGACTGGGCCATGAGCGTCGGCGAGACGATCGCAAATGACGCTGCGAGCGAGAGCAGGGCGGGTCGGGTGAAACGCATCGTGATGGGTCCTTGCATCGGCGTGAATGAGACTGCCAGCCGCGCGGACATCTGGCGCGGCGGGCATCAGGATCGGAAGGGGAGTATTGCACGAATCCGATCAAAAGCACCCGTAATGAGGGGCAATTCAGGAGAATTGAGGGGGTGGCCGGGGGCACGAGGCCGGGGAACGCAGGGACTGCCTGATCGCGACCAAACAAAAACCCCGGCTCGCGTGAGCCGGGGTTTATGACCGTTGCCGGTCTTTGAGGGGTCAGATTTGGTGGACCAGGGCCCAGTGCCCCGTGCCCAGTGCCTTCTCAATCACGGGCAGCCGTCGAAGTAGATGCTGAAGAAGCAGTTGTAATCGCCCTCGGTGACGCCGTTGTTGGCGCCGACGGGGTTCCCGAAGGGGGCCAGCGGGGTGCCCTGGTCGTCGGCGATGTCGCAGTAGGGCAGAGCATCGAAGTAGCCGGAGAAGAAGAGGTTGTAGTCGCCTTCGGTGACGCCGTTGTTGGTGCCGGGCGGGTTGATGTTGAACGGGGGCAGCGGGTCGCCGGTGTCAAAGGCGATGTCGGCCGGTGAGCAGCCCGCGACGCGGATGGTCAGCACGGCCTGACCCACAGCGCCCTGGAAGCCGCCGACGCGGATCTTGTACGACGCGCCGCCGATCATCACGAGGCTGGTGCTGGAGGCGTTGCCGACGCCGCTGTCATCGTCCGCGGCGACCTGCTGAACGGTGGTGACGGGGCACGACGCGCTGAGGTAGACCGCGATCATGGTGTCAAAGTTCGAGCCGTTGGTGTTCAGGTTGTAGCGGGCGGTGTAGGGGGGCGAGAAGGTGTGCCAGACATCGGCGCCGATCGGCAGGTCGTTGACAGGAGGGTTGAGCGCCGGGCCGTCGTTCGAAGTGAGGCAGGTGGGGAAGGTGATGGTGCCAAGGGGCGCCGGGCCGGCGTTGAAGCACGAGTCGTTGGCCGGGATGCCCAGCGGCTGAATGCCGAGGTTGAAGTCGCCGGAGCGGTTGGCGAAGCCCGAGACGCGGACGAGGACCGGCTGGAACGCGACAAGCGTGGTGTTGATGAGCGAGCCCTGGTTGGTGCCGCTGTCGTCATCGCAAGCGATCAGTGCGCCGCCGCAGGACTCGTAGAGGGCCAGGACGGTGTCAAAGCCGCCGGTCTGGAAGCGATAAGGGCCGGAGCAGATGGGGGTGTAGACGTACCACACGTCGGGGGAGAAGGCGGAACTGCCGCAGGGGCTGGTCAGGCCGGGCGTGGGGAACGCGCCGGAGAGGCTCCCGAGGACGATGCTGGGGCCGCCGGTGCTGTTGCTGACCGCAGTGGCGCTGTCGCAGGTGTCGTTGGCCGGCGCGGCGCTGCGTGAGTAGCTGTACACGTCGCGATTGCCGTTGGTGTCAAAGTCGATGAGGTTGGTCGCGTCGGAGTGGAAGGCGACGGTGAGGCCGTCGTCGGAGATGGTGGCCCAGGCGCTGTTGGCGTCGGTGGGGGCGTTGGTGTCGTAGTTGTAAGAGCACGCAAAGATCGCGCCGGTGGGGACGTGGCAGAGGTAGACGTACGAACGGTTGGCGGGGGGCGAGAAGCCGGGGATGAGGTTGGTGGCGATGGATTCGAAGGCGACCCAGGTGCCGTCGGCGTTGACGCGCGGGCGGTTGCACGCGGCGTTGGGCTGCGCGCCGGAGAGCGAGAGGCTGATGCGCTTGGTGTCGCCGGTGGAGCGATCAAAGAGGAAGATGTCGCGTTGGTTGTTGGTGTCGCCGCTGACGATGTTGCTGGCGTCAGACGAGTAGGCGATGTAGCGACCGGTCTTGGAGACGTGCGGATCGAAGGAAGCGCCGTTGGTCTCGCCGCTGCTGACGGTGCGGCTCACGCGGATGGTGCTGGGGAACGAGAGAACGCCGCCGGCGGGGACGATGCGGGCGAAGATGTCGCGGTGGCCGAGGGTGTCGGTGGTGCCGCCGAGATTCGTCGCGATGGACTCGAACGCGATGACGTAGGAGCCGTCGGCTTCTGAGCCGCCGGTGGCGGGCTTGTTGCTGGCGCCGTTGGCCGCCGTCACACCGGAGAGGATGTTGCCCTTGACCGAGAGCTTCGAGAACGTGCGGGTGCCCGTCGTCGGTGACCAGTAGATGTCGCTGAAGGCGTTGCCATCGCCCGGGATGTTCGTCGCGGTGCTCTCGAACGCCAGGAAGACGTTGTCCGGCGTGATGTCGGGGTTGGTGCTGTCGTTGTCAAACTGCGTGGGGCAGCCGCCGCCGCTGGGGATGGCGGTGAAGGGCGATGGCGTGCCGGTGTTGAAGTAGATGTCGCGCTGGTTGTTGCTGTCGGCGCAGCCGAACTGCGGCGCGGCTTGATCCGAGTTGTTCATCCACGCGGCGCCGGCGCCCTTGTATGTGGGGACCGACGAGGTGCCGCCGGAGGGGAACTCGCCGGAGAGCGGCGGGCTGGCGGTCTGGCCGCTGCCGTTGAGCATGAAAAGCGAGCCGGTGGTGCGGTCCTTGCGGAGGACGTACTGGCCGGAGCCGCTCATGGCGGCACCGGTGACGAAGTTGGTCGCCGCAGTGCGGAAGACCAGGCGGTTGCCGTTGCCGGCGATGGCGGGCTCTTGCGAGTTGCCGTTGCCCTGCGTATCGCCGTTGTTCGGCGAGTCCTGGCTCTCGCGGACGACCGATTGCGCGTTCGCGACGGTGCAAAGCGAGCCGCTGAGCAGCGCCAGCAGACAGGCGGATCGGAGAAGGTTGGTCCGGTGAGCGGTCAGAAGCGGGTTCATCGTGAGGCCTTTCGCTGTGTGGGTGTCGGGGCAGGGATCGAGGGATCGAGGGATCGTGGGAACGAGGGATCCAGGGGACGGGAGAACTGGGGGAACACTGGGACGCGGCAACAGGGGAAACGAAAAGCCGGGGCGAGAACCTTGATCGACAACCGCACAGAGCGCACAGACGGCATAATCGCGGGCCTTTTCGCGGGTCCTTTCGAGATTTGGCGGGTTGTGCTGGTGCCCTCGGTCGGAATCGACGAGGGGCTCGCGGGCGGGCGAGTGGGCCTGGGTGGGGCGGGTGGAGGTGGCGGGGGGTGACGGGGGGGGGCGGGGGTGCCGCGGGTGTGAAGTTGGCGAACTTAGCGGGTGGCCATGCCCGCGCCGTGCGTCGCCTGGCGCGGGGCCAGTGCGTTCACGAACGTCACCGTCAGGCCCTCGAGGATGTGCTCGGGATCGCCGTCGCCGGTCTTCTGGCGTTCGTCAGCGCGGATGGCCTCACGGAGCAACGCCGCGGCCGACGCGGGCGGCAAGCGCTTGGCGGCGCTGATGATCGGCGCAGCCGCGGCGGCCCAGAGGCCCGCTTCGCCGGCGATCTCGTTGTCTCGCTTTCCCAGCGACGCAGCGATGCTGGCGCGCGAGAGCTTGCGGGCCAGGTCGATGTACGCGACACCCAACAGGACCGGACTCATGCGTGAAACGTCCAGCCGAGCGCGGAGCGCGTCCATCGCGCGGGGCATCGAGCCGCTGAGCAGCTCGCTCTGCATGGACCACGCGTCGTCCTGGCGCGAGGCGCCGACGAGGAGCTGGACCAGATCCGCGGCGATCACCGGCGTCTCACCGGGGCCCACGCGGGCGCGGGCGGCGATCGCGAGTTTGTCCAGCTCACTCGAGATGCGGGCCAGGTCGTTGCCGAGTTCTTCGATGAGCAGGTCCGCGGCGTCGGGCGCGAGCGTGACGCCCAGGGCCTTTGGGGCCCGGGCGGTCGCCCAATCGTGGGCCGCGTCGAGGCTGATCTTCTCACATTTGATGACAACGCCGCCGGAGGCGACGATCGCTTTGTCCAGATTGCCCGGACGCCAGACGTTGGCCCGCAGCAGCAGCACCGCGGTGGTCTCGGGCTGCTTGGCGTACGACTCCATGAGCTCGCGTGCCGATCGGCTTGTGCCGACGCGCGAGCGCGGGCCCGCGGCCTTCGGCGAACTCGCGGCTTCGTCATCATCAGACTCGCTCAGGAACCGCTCGGCGTTGTCCACGATGACCAGCTTGGGGCGCATCATCAGGCCCATGCTGCGGCACTCGTCGAGCACCTCGGCGGGGCTGACGGAGTTGCCGTCGAACGTGAAGACGTCGATCTCGGTGTGCTGACGCGTCAGCGCGTCGCGCAGGTCGCGCGTGTGCTGGGCGACCAGGAACTGCTCCGGCCCGTGCAGCACCGCGATCGGTGCCGAGAGGGGGATCGCGGCGTGGGTGGCCTTGGCGGCGGGTGAAGGTCGGGTGGCCATCGGGCGAGCGTATCAGGCTCACATGCGCTCGGGCGGGTGCTGGGAACGGCGGCGGCGGGGGCGGTGGGGAGCGCCAACGATGCGGCATGAGTGATCAACTGGCGAGCACGCGGAGCGGGGCGGTTCGGGTCGATGTTGCCGCTGACGCGGGTGCAGGAGGGGCCCTCTCCATCGGCGGGCGGCGGTTCGCCTCGCGATTGATCGTCGGCACCGGCAAATACGCGAGCTTCGAGCAGATGCGCAGTGCGCTGGATCGCAGCGGGGCCGAGGTGGTCACCGTCGCGGTGCGGCGCGAGCGGCTGATCAACGCCCAGGGCCAGAGCTTGCTGGACGCGATCGACCTGTCGCGGTACACGATCCTGCCCAACACCGCCGGGTGCTTCACGGCGGAGGACGCGGTGCGAGTCTCGCGCCTCGGGCGCGAGTTGCTGGAGCAACTGGGCAACCCCGGCTCGGGCTGGGTGAAGCTCGAGGTGCTCGGCGATAAGAAGACGCTCCTGCCAGATCCCGGCGGAACGCTGGAAGCCTGCAAGGAACTGGTCAAAGACGGCTTCCAGGTGCTGTGCTACTCGTCGGACGACCCGATCGCTGCCCTGCGGTTGAAGGAGGCCGGCGCGACCAGCGTCATGCCCGCCGGCTCGCCCATCGGCAGCGGCCAGGGCGTGCTCAATCGCAACAACATCGTGCTGTGCCTGGAGCTGCTCAAGCAAGGCGACGCGAGTTATCCGGTGATCGTTGACGCCGGCGTCGGCAGCGCCAGCGATACGTCGATCGCGATGGAGCTCGGGGCCGATGGCGTGCTGATGAATACCGCGATCGCCCACGCCAAGGACCCGGTGCTGATGGCCAGCGCCATGCGCCACGCCTGCATCGCCGGGCGCGAGAGCTACGTCGCCGGGCGAATCGCCAAGCGGCTGTACGCCTCGGCGAGTTCACCCTGGGAGGGCGCGATCTCGTACATCCCCGGCGAGTGACAAGCGTCAGAGCCGCGGGCGCGAGCACGCGGACCTGTGCGATCTTTGCCGCCTGCGCCCCGTCGCAGTGCCGTCGCGATCCTGCTGTTCGGGGGTGGGGGGTGGGGGGGCCGTCGCGCGATCGGGCCATTGATCTCACTGCGGAGGTGGATTTGTCGCGACCGGGCGGCTTTCTGGACATGAGGAGCCAGATTCCCGCTAGACTGTGCGCGGCCCCGCCTCGAATCGGCGGGCGGCCTCGGCGCGCGCACCTTTCGCAGAGCAGACCCTTGAGCGACTCGACGGTCATCCCGATTGCCTTGCGACTTGACGTTGTGGAGGGCCCCACGCTGGAGCCGATGGTCCTGCCGCCGGAGACCGCCAGTGTGCTGGGGCGCTCGACCAAGTGCAGCCTGCGGACGCCGGAGAACGAGCTGGGCGTGAGCCGCGAGCACTGCCGGTTTCAGCGGCTGGGGAGCATGACGACGATCGCGGATCTGGAGAGTCGGCACGGGACGGTGTTGAACAATCAGAAGTTGACGCCGCACGTGGACACGCCGCTGAAGGTGGGCGATGAGATCCGGGTCGGGCCTTGGGTGCTGCGCGTGGCGTCGGGCGCCGCGTCGCTGAGCACGTTCGCGATGCGTGATCCTGTCGGCAGCGACAGCTCGATGGTCACGATCGCGGAGGTCAACCGCGACGGGATTCACCGGCGGCGGCTGGAGCTGCTGCTGGAGTGCGCCAAGCAGATGCAAGCTGTGCGGAGCGAGGACGAGCTGGCGCAATCGATCGTTAAGACGCTGGAAGAGGCGACGGGATTCTCGGTGATCGCGTTCATCCGGCCGGACATGCTGGCGGAGGAGATTCACGTTCTGGGCGTGCGCTCGACCGGCCATCGCACGGACACGCTGGTCTTCTCGCGATCGCTGATCCGAGCCGCGGCGACGCGTGGGCAGGCGGTGAAGATCAACCGCAGTGCGGATTCGTTCGCGCACACGCAGTCATTGGTGGGCGTGCAGATGTGCCTGTGCGTGCCGATCATGGACGCTGGCGCGATGACGCACTGCCTGTATCTGGATTGCCGCGAGGGGCACATGCGGATCCAGGATGACGCCGCGGCGTTCTGCCAGGCGGTCGCGGATCTGTGCTCGCTGACGCTGTCATCGCTGCGCCGGGCCGACTCGGAGATGCATAGGGCTCGCATGAGCGAGCAGATGGCCACTGCGGCGCTGATCCAGCAATCGATCCTGCCGCCGACGCGCGGGCGCGTCTTGCACGCGGCGTACCGGATGCACGTCGAGCCCGGGCGGTTCATCGCCGGCGATCTGTTCGATATCTTCGCGCTCGATCACCGGCGGCTGGCGCTGTTCATGGGCGATGTGTCGGGCAAGGGCGTGCCGGCGGCGATGCTCGCGGCCGTCACGTCGAGCTATCTCACTGCGGCGCTGCACAACACCGGTGATCTCTCGCTTGCGGTCTGCGGGCTGAACCGGCACCTGGGCGCGAAGATGCCCGAGAATGGCTTCGTGTCGCTCTTCAGCGCGATGATCGACACGCAGACCGGCGAGATGACCTACATCGACGCGGGCCACGGCTACTGGCTCATCCGCGAGCCTTCGGGGCGGCTGGTGAACCCCGGCGAGCACGTGCGGGGCTTGCCCCTGCGCGTGAACCCCGATGAGCCGTACGAATCCGGGACCCACCGGCTCGACGCTGGCTCGCGATTGATCGTCTTCTCCGACGGCGTGATCGAGCAGCGCCACACCAACGGCGAAGAGTTCGGCATGGAGCGGATCTTGAGCGCGCTGTCGATGTGCATGGCCCCGGAGGACGATGTCGGCCAACTGCTCCGCGCCGTGAGGCGGCACGCGCTGGGCGATGCGCCCGACGGCCTGAGCGACAGCCCCGTGGACCTGGCGGACGATCTGACCATCGCGTCGATCGCGCTGGACGAACTGGCGAGCCGCGCGTGAGCGCCAGTGGCACCGGCAGAGCGATGAACGACGCGGGCGGCCCGGCGCCGGCGCGATGCCCGGCGGACCCGACGCGGAGCGATGGCGTGCTCGGTGCCGGCGGGATTGTGTTGCTCTTTGGCGGCTCGTTCGACCCGGTGCATCGCGGACATGTCGAGCTCTCGCACGCCGCGGCGGCTGCGCTGGCGACCCGCACGGGTCGGAGCGTCGTGCGGTGGTTCGTGCCGGCGCATCGCTCGCCCCACAAGGGCGAGGCAACGATGTTCGACGGGTCGACGCGCGTCGAGTTGCTGCGGATCGCGCTGGCGGGTGAAGCGGGCGCGACGGTCTGGACCGACGAGCTGGATCGCGGGGCTGCGGCTGCGGCTCTTGGCGAGGAGTCGGCGCGGTCGTACTCGATCGACACCGCGACTCGCGCACGCGCTGCTCTTGACGAGGCCGGGCACGCCGATGTCGCGCTCCGGTGGCTGATGGGTGAGGACCAGGCGCTGGCCCTGCACCGCTGGAAGGACGCCCACCGCCTTGTGGCGATTGCACCACCGGTGATCATGCGGCGCGCGATGTCGGGAGGCACGCTCGCGGTCCAAAGTTCGATCGACGGCGGGGCTCGAACGCTCGACGACGCGCTGCGTGCGACCGGCGCGTGGTCAGACGCGGAGCTCGCGGTCCTGCGTGAGGGCGTGGTCCAGACGCCGACGATCGATGTGAGCTCGACGACGATCAGGCGCTGGCTCGCAGACGCGGCATCACATCGCGATGAGTTGCGGGCGAGCCTGCCGCCGGGCGTGCTGGAGAAACTGAGCGCCGGTGCGTGAGGCGATCAAGCAGCCTCGGGGCACGCCGCGAGGCGCGCCAACGCCGGTGCGAGTTCAATCCTGGGAGGTCGTGACCGATCCGCTGCTGAGCGTCGGGCGGGCCATGCGTGCCGAGAGCGGGTTCTCTGAGCCCGGCTGCGGGACGAGTCCGGCCTGGATGGCCAAGAGGGCGAGTTGCACGCGGTTGGTGACGCCGAGCTTGCGGCCCAGAGACGCGCGATGGGCCTCGACCGTCTTGACGGTGCGGAACAGACGCTCGGAGATCTGCTGCGTCGACAGGCCCTCGCCGATCATGCGGAGCACCTCGCGCTCTCGCGGCGTGAGGCTGTCGATCTTGACCGACTCGCGCGTGGAGAGTTCGATGGTGTTCGGGCCGGTATCGCGCGCCGCGTACGGCGTCGAGGGGTTGGCGTTGCTGATCGGGATCAGCCGGCCGGTGGCGAGCACCACGGTCGCGGAAGTCGGGCTCGGCCGCATCGGGCGATAGACGCACTCGAGGCGCGAGCCGAGCAGCCGCGTGACGAGTCGCACGGTCTGATTCGTGCGGATGACACGCCGGACGACGCTCAATCGCTCGTCGGCGAAATCTTCGGGGAGTATCTGGTTGAGCGAGCGTCCAACGAACTCGGCGATGGGCTTGCCGACGAACGCGGCGGTCGCCTCATTGGCAAAGAGCCAACGCCCGTCGATGTCGAGGATGCTCACCAGAGAACCGGTGTCGTTTACGAGCGCGTCCCACGTCGGGTGCGACGTGAGTTCTGCCAGATCAGCCACCCCGTGTGGGGTGTTGACTTCGGCATGGTTTGACAGACCGGCCGCGATCGTTGTGTTCACAGACATCGCCTTCCTGACCTCATGAACAATTTAGACTACCCCTAAACCCATGGAAAGCATACACGAAAACCACCAAGATGCGCGGCATCTGGGCGGAAAATCGATCGCATTCCCTTTTGCGCCGCCTCGGGTTTGTCCCTAGCCCACGGTCGCTTCTCGGACGCGATCAATCCGCGGCTGCACGGGCGCGGCGTTGCTGATCGCGGCACGAAAGCACGTGGATTGCAATTCTGGAGGATTCTTCGCAGAAACGGTTTCCGCGTTCTGGAATGTCGTTTCTGCGAGGAGCATTGCCGCGTTGCCGGCGGCGTGATGTGTGAAGATCGCGTGAAGGAACCCGCGGTCACGCGTTGTTGAGTTGCTGGCGCGTGGCACTGGGGGACGGAGGCGTCGGCGGGGCCTCCGTGAGCGGCTTGACGATGCCCAGGGTGATGGCCAGGCGAGCAAGTTCGACGCGCGAGCGAGCATGCAGCTTGCGACCGAGGCTGGCGCGATGCCACTCGATCGTCTTGGACGAGCGCGAGAGGCGGCTGGCCATGTCATTCGTGCTGAGCCCCTCGCCGATCATGCGCAGGATCGCCAACTCGGACGTTGTGAGACGCGCCAGGGCGGGCGCCTCGGCCTTGCCGTCGGCCTCCGGCGCGACATGGATGATCTCGGAGTCGCTGTTGCCGAGCGAAAGCGGAGCCGCGGCGGACTGGCTGAACACGCAGAGTGTGAGCGGCGGCGCGCTGGGGCTGGGCAGCGATCGCACGGTACACCGCACGAATCGCCCTTGGCGACGGTCCACGAGCATCGCGATGTGGTTGCCCTTGGGTCGGTCGGCGTCGAGGCAGTCGACAAGAGCCGCGGCGAAGTTCGAGGACTCGCGATGGGCGGGCGAGAGGATCGGAGCCTCGCCGACGCGGAGGAAGCTGCGGGCGACCTCGTTGCAGGCCAGAACGCGGCAATGATGATCGAGCAACAGGACACCCAGCGCGGCGTCTTCGGCCATGGCCAAGACTGCGGCGCCGACGCGCGAGTGCTCGGGGGGCAGGTTGCTGAGTGGTGCTGACAGTGTCACGCGAAGCTCCCGCCAGGCGGATTTCAGTTCTGACGTCGTCTTCGGAGTCGGAAAGTCAGAATGTACGGCATCAGTGCGGATCACCCTGCTCTGACACGAGATTATACATAACCTCTTTGGGGGGGTTCCCAAAGCGGGACAGAATTCGAGATGTTTGGGGATTTCACTAAGCAGATCTGCTGGGCGACGGTCGCGATCGCATCTTTCAAAACCTGCTCGGGATCATGTTCGAGCGCTCTACGCTCAGCGGATATGGGCCGAAAATACGACCTTCTTGCGATCGATCTGGATGGCACGTTGCTGGACCACTCTGGCGCGGTGGACGCCCGGAACCTGGACGCGCTGAAGCGAGCGAGAGCCGCGGGGATGGTCGTGACGGTCTGCACCGGGCGGGCGTTGATTGAATCGATGCCGATCATCCGCGCGATCGAGCAGACCGGGCCGGTGGTTGTCAGCGGAGGGGCGATGGTCGCCGACCCGACCACCGGCCAGACGCTCGAACGATTCGCGATGGACCGCGACATGGTTCACGAGATGGTCGCGTACCTCGGCGCGCACGATCACGCGGCCCTGGTGCTGAAAGACCCGTCGGCGGCCGAGTACGACTACCTCGTCGTCGCGCCCGACGGCGAGGAATCGCTGGACCCATCGTCGCGATGGTGGTTCGCCAAGATGGGCGTCCGCGTGCGCTACGCGACACATCTGGATGATGACGAGCATCACGAGCACACGGTGCGCGTCGGGGCGTATCAGACCAACGCGCCGATCGATGAGTTCGCCCAGAAGCTTCGGGGCGAGTTCGGCCATCGGGCCACGCTGCAGCACTTCCACGGCGCGCTGCTGCCGAAGGAACGGCGCGATCTGGGGATCAGCAGCGTTCACATCATCGAGATGTTTCACGCTCGCGCCGACAAGTGGCAGGCGATCGAGCGGTTGTGCCAGCGGCTGGGGATCGATCCGGCCCGCACCGCTGCGATCGGCGACCAGCTCAACGACATGGAGATGATCACGCACGCCGGACTGGGCGTGGCCATGGGCAACGCCCACGAGCGGATCAAACGCGTCGCCAAGCGAACGACCAGCGCGTGCGACGAGGCGGGCGTGGCGGTCGCGATTGATCACGTGCTGGCGGGAGAGTGGTAGTGGGGGGGAGAAGTCGCGAGTCGCGAGTTGCCAGTCGCGAGTGGGGAGGCGCTGGCAAAGCAGCAAAGCAGGAAAGCAGGAAAGCAGCAAAGCAGGAAAGCAGCAAAGCAGGAAAGCAGCAAAGCTCAAATTGAACGCGGCTCGTGAGTGGGTTGCGCAGCGCCGATGCCCGCTTTGGTGTGCCTTGTCTGATTTGCTGCTTTGAGCGTTTGAGCCTTGCGCTTTGCGCCGTACGCTTGCGCCATGGCGATCACGCGGCTCGCACAGCTCACGCTCGACGACTTCCTCAACGCGCTGGGAAGCAAGACGCCCGCGCCCGGCGGCGGCGCGACCGCGGCGGTCGTCGGCGCGGTCGGCGTGGCGCAGGCGCTGATGGTGGTTGAGTACTCGATCGGCAAGAAGGATCTTGCGGAGCATCGCGAGCTGCTCTCGGCGGCGATGGCGAAGCTCACGCGGGCGCGTCAGGTCTTGCTCACGCTGGCCGATGAAGACGGCACGGCGTACGCGGCGCTCAACGCGCTGCAGAAGTTGCCCGAGGGCGACCCGGTGCGTGCGAGCGAGTTGCCCGCCGCGGCGAAGGCGAGCGCGATGGTGCCGATGTTTGTGCTGGCGACGTGTGTTGAAGCGCTGGAGACGCTGGCGGGGATCAAGGGCAAGACGAATCGGTTTCTGGAGAGCGATCTGCGGATCAGCGCGATCGCGCTGAGCGCCGCGGCGCAGAGTTCTCGGTGCAATGTCGAGGTGAACCTGCCGCTGATCGAGGATGTGGTGTCGCGTGAGAGCGAGCGGCGGACGATGGAGCTGATGCTGAAGCGCGCGGGGGGGCTCGAGGAGCGCGTGCGAGCATGAGCAGGAAGACTCTCAGCGCGCCAAAGGCGAATCCGGAGATCGGCGCGGGCCGCGGCGGGAAATCGATCTATTCAGTTCACCCGTCGATCCAGTTGTTGCAGCACTGGGTTGCGAATCTCAAGGACAGTTCGGGGCGCTCGGTTCAGGAGTGGATCGAGCTGGTGCAAGATGAGGGGCCGCGCAACGAGACGGCGCGGCGGGCGTGGTTCAAGCGCGAGCACGCCCTGGGAACAAACACCGCGGCGTGGCTCGCGGAGCGCTCAACTGGCAAGAACACCGAGGGCGAGGACGCGGCGGTGTATGTGCGGCATTGCCCGGCGATGGTGAACGCGATGTACGCGGGCGCGAAGGGCGCACTCCGCCCGGTACACGACCGGCTGGTCGAGGTCGGTCGCCGGCTGGGCGCGGACGTGAAGGTGTGCCCGTGCAAGACGATCGTGCCTTTGTATCGCAAGCACGTGTTCGCGCAGATCAAGCCAGCGACGCGGACGCGGATCGATCTTGGGCTGGCGCTGGGCGATCCGAAGCTGATCAAGGGCCCTTCGGCAAAGCGATTGATCGAGACCGGCGGGTTCGCGAAGAAAGACCGCGTCACGCACCGGATCGCGATCGGCTCGATTGATGCGATCGATGATGAGGTGCTGGCGTGGATGCGCCGGGCGTATGAGCGGGACGCGTAGGAGCTCGCGGTGCGCGGGGAAAGGTGGACTCATCTTCGAACTTTGCCCGCCGCACGTGGCGTTACTTCGCAGATTCGACGCGTTTGATCGCGTCGTTCACAAGCCGGGCCGGGAACACCTTCTCGAAGTTGAAGGCGCGTGCGAGCCGGAGGGACTCCGCGCGGGCCGGTTCATGGAGCTGCGCGAGGATTACGTACGCCATCGCCTGGTGGACCGGCGAGCCGTACTGATCGGGCATCAGCGCAAGGGCCTTGGCGGCGTCGGTCTTGACGTACTTGGCGAGATCGCGACTCTCCGCGTCGTCTTGGCTGAGGGCGACGACCCAGCGTTCCAGCGATTCCTTGAATGCGGGCGAATCACCCCGCGCCAGCGCGCCAACGCAGAGCGTGAGTTCGCGGACGCGCGTCGCGGCGGGCGTGATCTGATCATCGCCGAACGCGCTGCGGGCAAGGTCCCATTGGCCGCGCTCGACTGCGACGCGGAATCGCTTGGCCGGACGCTCGATCGACTCGGTGGTGATCTCCGGCGAGATCGGCGTGCCCTCGATTTCATCAGCGAGCGTGCCGAAGTACGAGAACACGGCCACGGTATTCTCGGTGCCGAGTTGCTGGTTCGTCGCCAGATCGCGGACGCGATCCATGGCTTGCTGGCGGCTGCCGGTTTGCATGATGAGCGCGAAGGCCACGGGGAAGCTGTCGTTGTCCAGGCCCTGAGCCGCGGCCTGCATCTCCGGTAGGTCAAGCGCTTGCGACAGTCGGCCGAGGGCGATGAGCGAGTCGCGCTGAACCTCGAAGAGCCGGTCATCCACCAGGGCCTTCTGGCGAGCCGCGTCGGCGGTTGCGATGGCTTCTTCGAACTGCGCGTTCCCGAAATGCACCATGGCCATGGCGCGGAACGCGAGCGGCTCGGGGTTCTCGCCCTGCATCGCCATCGTGTAGAGGCGGCGCGACTCGTCCTTGCTCGTTTCAGCGCGGCCGGCGAGGTAGGCGAGGCTTGCATTGCTCGGGTCGGCCTTCAGCAGGCTCGCGTACTCACGAGATACGTCGGTTCCGGGCTCGGCGACCTTGACCGCCTCTTGGTAGATGCGGTGCGGGTGAATCAGGATCGGCCGGACCGCCAGCATGGGTTTCACGATCGCGACAACCTCCGGCGCTGGCAGCAACTGCTGCAAGTACAGGAAGTACGTCTCTTCGGCCGGATCCACTGTCGCTCCGCGCTTGGCCATTGCGAGCGCCGCGTCGCGTCCTGACGTCGACTCGACCTCCGACAGTCGCGACAGCGTGTCCAGAGCGTGGGTGACATCGATGCGTTTGCGGATTGTCGTCGTGCCGGCTTTGGCCTTGATTTGGGTTGGCGCGGGCTCGAAGGGGTGATCGATACCCGAGAGCTCATGCACGGTCTGGGGGAGCACGAGCCGATCGGGCGCGCCGACCTTTGGCGGCGTGGAATAGATGTATTCCTGGAGCGTGAGGAACGCCAGCCCGTCGGGGTTCACGATGAACGTCGGGGTGCGAAACGGACGCGACCAGAAGTTCGTCTCGATGGTCACATCGATGGTTTCGGGCTGCCCCTCCTGGCCAAGACGCACCACCTTGTGCTCGCCCTCGGCGATCGTCAGCCGGGACACAGCCGCCGGCATGAGCTTGACCGTCTGACCCGCGATCGTCACCTGATAGCCTTGCGACGTTCCGTTGACGATCCAGACATCGCGATTGAATCCGAGGTATGTCGATCGCAGGAAGAAGAAGATCACCAGACCCGCGATGATGAGCACCGGGATCAGGCGAGCGAACCTGAAGCCGACCGCAGAGCCGCCTGTGGACTTGGTTCCCAACGACAGCGCACTGGATTCGATGCGCTTGCCGGTGATCTGGTTCTTCTCCGAGATGGCGAGGTGCTTCTGGTAGTCCGGCTCGAGCTTCAGGCCACTAAGGCTTCGAGCGCACTCGTCCAGGAAGGCGATTGCGTCCGTGTGTCGGCCCGCGGCTTGATAGGCCTCGACGGTGAGATAGATCAGGCCGTGAGGCTTTGGCAGCGCGTTTCCCGACACCAGCCCGATGACCAGCGGCCGCGCGTCATCGATCTGGCCGAGCTTGAGCAACGTCACGGCCAGCGCGTTCTCGACGTGAACATCGTCACGAAGGTCGAGCGAGGCCAGATACGCCCGCGTGGCCTCTGCGAGCATGCCAAACTGCACATACGCGTCGCCCAGTGTCGCGAGGAATGCGGGGTCCTTCGCATGGCTGGGTGGGAAGGTGGATGCGATGCGCAGGAAATCGGCTTTCGAGTCATACGCCGCGGTGAGCGAGATCGCCTCTGTCGCCGGGCGCGGGTCCAGCGGGCTTGCGTGCATCGCGGCGATCAGCGTCTGCAACTGCTCGTTCTTCGAGGCCGTCCACTTGTCGAGGCTCATGGTGCGATGCTTGCGACAGCGTGCGCAGTCATTGATCACGCGGTACGAACTCAAGGGAATCATCGGCACGAAGAGAACGACGAAGAAGAGCGTCGTGTCGTATGAACGAAGGTCGGCGATCTCGCCGCAGTGCTCGCAGCGGGCACGCTTCACCGTGAGATCGCGCTTGCCCGAGTACGACGTTCCAATTCCGTTGATCGTGTGCGGCATAGATCAAGATCGTACACAATATTGCAGGGACTGTGGGCGGTGATGGCCGCACTTCGAGAATGATTCGCGTGAGGATGATGAGCGGAGCGTCACCGGCCGAGTCCGGATCGCGTCGGCAACGAAAACAAATACCCCCGGCGTGTGCCGGGGGCATTGAGCGTGCGGGCGATTGGTGATGTAGCGTTCGTACCGCGCGCACCAGTTGGTTGCGTTCTTTGCTCAGCGGTTGGCGGTGCGCTTGCCCTCGGCAAAGGTCGGCGCGCCCTGGCCCTTCTCGAAGAGGTCGGAGAACTTGAAGGCCTTGCGCTTCTTCCAGGAGGCGCGGTGGTAGGCGTCGCTGGCGAGGATGGGGAAGAGGGCTGAGAGTTCGCCGAAGACCATCTGCTCGTGGACGACGTCGACTTTGCCCCATGAGCAGGCTTCGCGGAGGGTGCTGCCGCTGAGGGCGCCGTCGCGTGAGTCGGCGACGGTCATCTGGATGGCGTACTTGTGCATGCCGACCTCGTTGGTCTTGCGGAGGTCGGCGCCGCCCTTGCCGGTCTTGCGCTCGGCCAGGAGCTCCGCCGCGACGACGATGTCCTGGGCGAAGTTCTTGGGCACGCCGCCGCCGAGCATGAGCAGGCCGGTGTCCTTGCATGCGAGCTTGATATCAGTGAGCTCGCGGAAGTCCTTGCCGGAATCAAACGCGACCTGCCCGCGGCCCTTCTCGATGGCCTCGGTCTGCTGCAGCACGATGCCGAAGCCGGCAGAGCAATCGCTGAACGCCGGCACGAAGATCGGCACGCGCTTCTGGTAGCAGGTCTTGACGATGCTGCTGTTCTTGGGGTGCTTGCGGGCCAGGTACGCGCCCATGGCCTCGATGAACTCACGCGAGCTGTACGCGCCGGGCTCGAACTGATCGAAGATCTTGTGCGTGGTGGCGTCGCAATCGCGGAGGTTGTCCTCATCGATGTAGGTGTCGTAGATGCGGTCGATCATGAGGTTGCGAAGGGTCATGTCGTCCACCGGCGGGGCCTCGGGGCTGCCGGGGGCGATGTAGTGCTCGAAGCCCAGGCCCTCGAAGAAGTCCTGATCGACGATGTTGGCGCCGGTGGAGACGATGGCGTCCACCATGTTGTTCTCAACGAGCGTGATGATCGCCTGCTTCAGGCCGGCGGAGATCAAGGAGCCGGCGAGCGTGAGGATCACGGCGCAGTCCTTGTCCTTGAGCATCATGCTGTAGATGTCCGACGCGTTGGCCAGCGTGCGGGCCGAGTAGGCCATCTGGCGGTACGCGTCGATGACGGGGCGCGCGTCGAACGACGTGATGTCCACGTGCTCAACGGGGCGTGAGAGCAGGTCCTTCTTGGTCCACTTGACGTTTGAAGACGATGAGTTGCCACCGGCCATGAGAGATCTCCACTGACGGCGTGTTCTCACACGCCCGTCAACGATGTTCTGGCCAGCCCCCCTGGCCTGGGTTGAGTTTTCACATGGGCTGGCGGGGGTGGCGCCAGCGGGGGATTATAGCGGAGGCGCGGGGGAACGGTTCGGTTGCTGACATGAATCCCTTGCACGTTCCCGGTGAGCGCCGGTACGCGGGGACCCGACCCCGACGACGGGCGTCGGCCTGGAACGATCGATCCGGCTTGGTGACGCTTTGCTCGGGAGATTTCGGCGAGTTTGTTGCGTCGCGAGCGACGAAGCAGCCGGGACGAACAGTTGATCTGCGACCACCGTCATCGATCGTTCGCCGTGCGACGGCGGTTGCTGCATCGCCCCGATCGGTGCTCGAGCGGGCTCGTCCAGAGCCCGAGAACCGGGCCGTGCGGAGCGGTTGCGTGGAGCTCTGCCAGATTCTCGGTCTCGCCCCATCGCGGGGAACTGTCATGTCGTGAACTGCGGGCGTGGCTCATCCGATAGAAGCCGCTGTGAGAGGTGGATGTGAATGCGAGTCTGCGTTCCGGATTCGACATTGGTGCGATAGCGGGGATTCAATCACGAGAGGTGGTCACAGTGATCTCGAAGATGTCTGTCGGGCAACGGTTGGTGCTGCTTGTGGCGATGCCGGTGATTGGCGCTGGCGTCATCTGGTGGTCCATGAACCGGACGCTGGACGAGGTCCGCGTTGGTGGCGAGATGTATCAGCGGGTTGCGCTGCAGTCAGAACTGCTCGCGGACATTCTCCCTCCGCCGCTGTTCCTGGTTGAGCTCTACGCGACCGCGCAGTCGCTGACGACCGAGGCAAACGAGGAGAAGCGGGCGGCGCTGCTTCAGACGGTCGAGCGGCTGTCGGCAGACTACGCGAAACGGACCGCGTATTGGAAGGACAAGACCATCGACGGAGAGGTTCGGCGCGCGGTCTTTGATACCGCGGGCGAGCCGGCGACCGAACTGCTGAACCTCGTGAAGAACGAACTGGTCCCGGCGACCAAGTCGGGGGATCTGAAGTCCGCATCGGGAATCCTGCGTGACAAGGTGACGCCGGCGTTCCAGCGCCACGTGACGGCGATCGTCGACGCCTCGGCGACCACGATCAAGCAGGCGGAGATTGAAACGCAGAAGACGATGGACGAAGTGACGGCCGCGCGGACCGGTTCGTACGCGTTCGCCCTGGCTACGCTGGCCCTCGTGCTCCCGCTGAGCTACTTGATGGTCCGCAGTATCCGGAAGCCCATCCGCCAGCTTTCGGGCGCGATGCACGACGTGGCCAGCGGCACCGGCAACCTGACGGTGCGGATCGACCTCGGCGGCGACCGTTCCGAACTCGGACAACTCGCAGAGAACTTCAACGGGTTTGTCAGGTGCATCAACGGCGTCGTTGTCGAGATCGACAAGGCCGCCAAGGGCCTTCGCGGCAGCGCCGACCAGATCTCCGCGTCCGCAGAGGAGAGTCAGCGTGCAACCCAGCACCAGACCGAGAGCCTCCGCACCATGTCGCAGAGCATCGATCAGTTGAGCGGCTCGGCGATGAACATCGCGCAGAGCTCGAACAAGGCAAACGACTCAGCGGAGATGACCGGGCGCGTGGCGGCCGAGGGAGATCTGGCGGTCCAGCAGACCATCGCCGGGATGGGGCGAATCGACAGCACGGTTGCTCAGGGCGCACGCAGCGTCGGCGAACTGGGCGAACGGAGCAAGCAGATCGGTCAGATCATCAGCGTCATCAACGACATCGCCGATCAGACGAACCTGCTGGCGCTCAACGCGGCCATCGAGGCGGCGCGAGCGGGGGAACACGGGCGAGGGTTCGCGGTCGTCGCCGACGAGGTGCGCAAGCTCGCCGAGCGCACGACCTCCGCCACCACACAGGTGAGCGAATCGATCGGGGAGATCCAGTCCATGACCTCAAACAGCGTTCAATGCATCCACGCCGGCAGCGAAGAGGTCAAACGCGGCATTGTCGTTGTCCAGGGCACAACCCAAGGCCTCAAGCGGATCGTTGAACACGCCGGCGAGACCCGACGACTCATCGGGACCATCGCCCAGAGCGCGCAGGAGCAGGCCCGGCTGGGCGAGGGCATCCGCGATGGTGTACGCCAGGTGGGTTCAGCGGCTGAGGAACTCGAGCGTACCAGTGCCGCGACGGCGCAGAACACCACGGACCTCGTCGATCGCTCGCGCCAGTTGATGGATCTCGTCGCGCGGTTCCAGATTGACCGTGGCGCGTGATGCAACGCACCGAGCGTCTCAGTGATGCAGGCGGGTGAGCCCTCACAGATGCCGAGGCACGGCGCGGCATGAGAGGGCTGGCGTTCGGAGGATGGGAGGGCCCGGCGCGATCGAACGCGGGCGCGTGAATTGTGAGTCAATCTTCGCGGACCGCGCAACGTCGATGCCGCCAGCGGCGTCAAAGATCGCGGAGCGTCGATGCTCCGTCGTTCACGTTTCGCTCTCTCGCAACACCCGCCGCGTTCCAGATGCCCGAATCAACGCACAGTCAACCCGGCACTCGCACAACAACCGACCTCCACGCTCGCGTCTACGACGGCGTGCTGGACATGATGCCATCAGAAGAGAACCCGACGCCGCTGGTGAGGTTGAACGCGCTGACGCCCCCGGGCAGCACGCTCTACGCGAAGCTCGAGTGGATGAACCCGTTCGGGAGCGTGAAGGATCGGGCCGCGTGGGCGATGATTCGGGATCTGGAGTCACGCGGCGAGCTTGGCGACGCGAAGCCTGGCCGCGGGATTGTTGAGCCCACCAGCGGCAACACCGGCTTCTCGCTCGCCGCGATCGCCAGCGTGCGCGGCTACCCGGCCCGCGCCGTCATGCCCTCAAAGGTGCCCACAGAAAAGCGGGCGCTGATCCGCATGGCCGGGGCGGATGTGGACATCTCCAGCGACGCGATGTGCCCGCTGCCGGGGAGCGAAGACGGCACCATCGGCCTGGCACGCACATACGCCCGCGCCCAGAGCAACAAGTACGTGATGCCCAATCAGTACGAGAACCAGATCAACGCTCGGGCCCACGAGGAGACCACCGGCCCGGAGATCTGGCGACAGACCCAGGGCAAGGTGTCGCACGTCTTTGTTTCGCTCGGCACCTGCGGCACCGTCACCGGCATCTCGCGATATCTGAAATCCAAAAACGCAAACGTGAAGATCATCGCGGTCCAGCCCTCACCCGGGCACGATGTGCCGGGCCTGCGGAACGTGAGCGAGCTGGATGTCAGCAAGCTCTACGACCCATCACTCATCGATGAGATCCTGCAGATCGATTTCAACCTCGCATACACGAACGCGCTGAGCCTGCTGCGGCGCGAGGGGCTGCGGGCCGGGCCGTCCAGCGGGCTGATCTTCGAGGGCGCTCGAATCATCTCGGCACGTGATGGCGTGCCGATGGGTGTGATGATCTTCTGCGACGACATCTTCAAGTATGTCTCGACCATGATCAAGCACTTGCCAGAACTTGGTGGTAGCGATGCGGAGGGCGGCTCATGAGCTCGCTCGCGCAAAGTCATCGCGCAGGTGCTCAGGCGCGCCCCGTTCATCGGTGCGCGGCGCTGCACCGTCTCCGTCGCGCCGCTCGCGCGGCCCGGGATCGCTGTCGGGTGTGTCGATTCTGACGCGGCCACTGCCGCGATCTTGCGTTTGACCCAGTATCACTACGCCGCGCGACAGTGTGTCGCGATGGGCCGTTCATATTCATCATCGTTCACCGCATTTCTCGCGCCGCGCGCTCATGCCGCGGGCGCGATGCACGAAAGGACAGTTCTCCAATGACATACGCACACCCCGAATCCCTCGTGTCCGCCGAATGGCTGAAGAGCAACCTGACGAACCCGAGCATCCGCATCATCGAGGTCGATGTGGATCCGAAGCAGTACGCCGCGGGGCATATTCCCGGCGCGATCGGGCTTGATTGGGCCAAGGACCTGCAAGACCCCGTGCGGCGCGACATCCCCAACGGCGATCAGCTCGCGACGCTCCTGTCGAACCGCGGCGTCGGCAACGAGCACACCATCGTGCTCTATGGCGACAGCGCCAACTGGTTCGCGGCGTACGCCTTCTGGGTTCTGAAGCTCTACGGCCATCGCGACGTTCGCCTGCTCAACGGCGGTCGCGCTCACTGGCTCAATGACTCCAGTCTGCCGCTGACCCCCGATGTCGTCAACCACCCGCCGACGACGTACCGCCCGACGCAGCCCGACGAGACCCTCCGCGCTCGCGTCAGCGAAGTGCTCGTGTCCGCATCCGGCGCGGCCCGCGTCGCCTCGGGTGGTGCGAAGATCCTGCAACTCGTAGACGTGCGCTCACCCGATGAGTTCAGCGGCAAGATCATCGCCCCGCCGGGAATGAACGAGACGGCACAGCGGGCCGGGCACATTCCGGGCGCGGTGAACGTGCCCTGGGCGCAGGCGACGAACGCCGACGGCACGTTCAAGTCGGTGGATGAGCTCCGCACGCTCTACGGTGGCAAGGGCCTGACGCCCGGCGCGCCGACCGTGGCCTACTGCCGCATCGGCGAGCGCAGCAGCCACACATGGTTTGTGCTCAAATACCTGCTCGGGTTTGACAACGTCCGCAACTACGACGGGAGCTGGACCGAGTACGGCAACCTGATTGGTGCACCGATCGAGAAGAACGTGTGATCGATAGCGAGGGCAATCACGCCGAGAAGCCAGACCACGCAGGGCCGCGCGAGCCGCGGCCCTGCGTCGTGTTTCACGCCGGCTCACTCGGCGACTCGGTGATGATCTGGCCTCTGCTGCGAGTGCTCTTGCGTCGCGGCGGTGATGTCACGCTCGTGAGCTCGAAGTCAAAGGCGGCGCTCGCACAGTCGGCGCTGAACCCGCAGTTGGCCCTCGGCCCTGAGATCGCCCACAACGCACGCGGCCGGCTGAGCGCACAGGACATCGAGCAGCCACGTTTCAACGCGCTCTGGAGCCGCGGCGCGATCGCCGCCGAAGCTCGCGATGACAGCGTGGCCCGCGTCATCTCGTTCCTCGTTGAGCCCGGGAGCGAGGTGGGCCGTGCGTGGGCGGCCCGCGCGGCGGAGCTCTTCCCTCGCGCCGAGATCACGCTCGCCGGCGCGCCCGGTTCTCGCTCTCGCAATCAGCTCTGGGCGTGCCTCGATGTTCACACAACCGGCCAAGCGACCGTAGCGATCACTCCCCCTGACGCGCCGATCGTGCTGCACGTCGGCGCCGGCGGGCGGGACAAGCGCTGGCCGCTGGAGCGATTCATTACGCTTCGAGATCTTCTCGCAGCGAGACACAAGCCAAGCGTCCGCCTGATCGCCGGCGAGGTCGAGCAGGAGCATTTCACGATCGCGGAGCGTGCAGCGTTCGACCGTGCCGGCGGCCAGATTATTATCGAGCTTGAGGAGCTGGCGCGCGCACTGGGCGCTGCAAGATTGGTGATCGCGAGCGATACCGGCCCGGGGCACTTGGCGGCCCAACTCGGCGTGCCGACGCTCTCACTCTTTGGCCCGACGGACGCTTCGGTGTGGTCGCCAACGGGGCCGCGCGTTCGCGTGCTGAAGCCCGCGAAGCCGTCGCCGATGGAGTGGCTGAGCGTTGATGAAGTCGCCCGCGCCGGCGGTGCGATGCTCAGTGAACGACCGTCTGGCCCGCTCGGGCCAAGCGCCGCTCAGTGATGCCCGTGCGCGTGCCCGGCGTTGCGCCCGGCCTCATCAATCGCCTTGGTGATCGACTCCGGCGTGGCGTTCAAGTGCATGTCCTCGTTCACGAGGCAGGCCGGCGCGCCCTCGCAGAGGCCGAGGCACTCCAGCTCGACGAGCGTGAACTTGCCGTCGTCGGTGGTCTCGCCCACTTCGATCCCCAGCTTGCTCTTGCACGCGCCGGTGATCTTGCGGTGATCGCACACCTCGCACGCGACGCTGCGGCAGACCGCGATCACCGTGCTGCCCTTGGGCTGGAGCCAGAACTCCTCGTAGAAGCTCGCGGTGTCCCAGACGACCGCGGGCTCAAGGCCCAGAAACTGCGCGACTTCTTCCAGCGCCTGCCAGGGCAGCCAGCCCCACTGGTGCTGCACCGCGTGCAGCGTCGGCAGCAGTGCGCCCTGACGCGTCTCATATCGGGGCAGCATCGTGCGCGTCAGCTCGGCTTTGAGCGCCTCGGTGAGATACGGCTCGCTGCGACGCGGGATCTTCATCTGTCCTGAGTTCTTGGTGATCCACGCCATGCTTGCCAAACCTCCTGACTGCTTGATCGATCGTGCTCCCCGCCCGTCGCCGCGCCCGATGGCTCGGCCACGGCACTCCACCCGGTGACCGGACGGGGGTCACTTCTTGCCGCTGGGGGCAGGCCGCGATGGGGCGGTGCCTTTGGTCGGCTTCGGCGGTTGGGTGTCGGGCTTCGCGGAGCGGAGAGCCGCCGCGGGTCCGAACTTGCCTGGGGAGAACGATACGCCGCCATCGCTGGGGTGGGCGACGAGTTTGCCCGTGAGACTCTCGCGCTGGACCGAGCCGTTCTGGCTCGCCGAGACTTCCTCGGTCAGCTCGCAGGGCGGCAGCCCATCGACCTTCCCCCAGCGCACGATCTCAATCACCCGTCCATCCGGCGTCCAGAGGACCACCGCATCCGCGGCGTTGCTCAGCGACACGCGGCTGGACGACGCCCGCATCGTGAAGACCCGCGCACCATCAAACTTCGGGCTCGCCGCCGCCGCCGCCCCCGCGTCGCCCACCGGCTGCGCGATCGTGGCGTTGCACCCGTTGAACACCACACACACCTCGCCGGGCTGGAGTTCAAGGGCCGGGAACGTGAAGCTCAGGGCCTTGCCCTTGCCCAGCGACTTGTCGGTGAGCCGGTAGTTCTTGAGGTTGATGGGCTTGTCGTGAGGGTTGATGATCTCGATGAACTCGTCGCCCGTTGCGTCGCGGGTGCCGTCGAGATTGGCGTCACCCGCCGGGCCGGTGGGCACGCTGGCCAGAATCTCGCTGATGAGCGGATGGGGGAACGCCACCAGCGGGCGGTCGACAGCGACCGGCGCCACGCCGGGCGACTCGGGCTTGGTGGGCGCCGCGGGTGTAGGGGGAGTGGGCGTCGGCGCCGGGCTCGCAGGCTCTGCGTCCTTCTTCGGCTCTGCATCCTTCTTCGGCGCGGCGTCCTTCTTCGGTGCTGCATCCTTCCCCGGCGCGCCCGGCTCGCTGGCGGTGCGTTCATTGGCGGTCGCGGCGAGTGCCGCGGACGGCGCTCCGGTGATCAGCATCGCGATGCAGATCACCATGCCAGGAGCCACAGACAGCGCACGCGATTGGGCCTTTGACGCAGGCAGAGAGGTGGACATGGCAGAGAGTGTACCGAAGCGCGATTCCCCGTCGAGGGGCCAACGGCACAAGCCCACGAAAAAACCCCGGCTCAGGTGAGCCGGGGCTTGGGGTTTTCAGTCGCGAGTCGCGAGTTCCGAGTCGCCGGTGGGGCCTCGGGACAGCCTTCGGTGTCCGAGCACTGATGCCCAGTGCCCAATGCCCAGTGCCTTCTCACTCGGCCCTCGGCCCTCGTCTTAGAGCGTGCAGCCGTCGAAGTAGACCGCGAAGAAGAAGTTGTAGTCGCCTTCGGTCACGCCGTTGTTCACGACGGTGCCGGGGGCGGGGGTGGGGACGCGGCTGACGCCGTCGTCGTTGGCGATGTCGCAGACCGGGAAGGCATCGAAGTAGTTGGCGAAGAAGACGTTGTAGTCCGCCTCGGTCACGCCGTT
>JALHNK010000008.1:25820-48813 GCA_022843565.1 Phycisphaerales bacterium | reverse complement strand
CGAACAAGAACGGCATCCGTCTGCACGCGTGGTGCGAGACGGGCTATCTGGACTTCGGCACGAACCCCTCGGCGCTGCTGGCCGCGAACCCCGGCTGGGTGGTCAAGAACATCGATCAAACGCCCGACCCGCAGACCGGCCAGCCCGTCACCGGCGATCTGGACAACCAGCGATTCGTGAACCTCGGCAACCCGGGCGTGCGCACGCTGCTGAACAGCTACTTCACCGAGATGGCCACCAAGTACGTCGGCCTCGAAGGCCTCCAGGCCGACTATCACTTCTTCCCGCTGGCGCCCAGCGGCGCAGCGCCCTGGAGCTACGACGATTGGGCGCGCGGCGCGTATCAAGCCCAGTTCGGCGTGGACCCGCAGACCTTCGCGAACACCGCCGGGACCACCTACCACGCCAACTGGCTCTCGTGGAATCGCGACAACGTGACCCAAGCGCTGGTGCAGATCGGCAACGCCACGCGCGCGGTCTCGCCGGGCATCCGACTCTCCAGCGTCGCTTTCGCCGATTGGAACAGCGCCTTCCATCGCAGCAAGATGATCGACCTGCCCAGCTGGGGCACGACCAACGCCAGCGACATGTACTTCTTCATGGCGTACTTCACGATCTCCGGCACGTCCCCTTCGCAGATCGCCGCCGGTGTCACCGCCATCCAGAACGATGTCGATCGAGCCAAGACGGCGCTGCCCGGCAAGCGTGTGATCGCGGGTTTGGCGAACCTGACCAGCGCGCTCCGCCTCAATGTGACCCAGCAACTGGACGCGGTGCGCGGCCGCGGCGTTGAAGACTTCGCGTGGTTCGAGGCCAACACCATGATCGCCAACCCCAGCATGCTCACCATGCTCAACACCTGGGTCACGACCGTCGCCACCAAGCAACTGGGCGACCTGAACAACGACGGCTATCTCGACCGTCGCGACATCAACCTGTTTGACACCGTCTTCACCGGCACGCCGATCACGCCGCCCGGCGCGAACGCCCGCTACGACCTCAACGCCGACAACACCATCGATGCGACCGATCGCGTCGAGCTGTTGCGTCTGTTCAACCGAGCCGCGTTCGGCGAAGACGGCGTCGTCGACGCTCGCGACCTGCGGGCGCTGAACCTCGCACGCACGCCCGGCAACGGAACGGTCCCGACGATCCTCAATCGCTGGGATCTGAACGCCGATGGCAAGGTTGACGATGCCGATGCCCAGATCCTCCGCGACGCCGCGACGGTGAACCTCTCGCTGCTGATCGACATCAACAGCGACGGCTCGTTTGATATCGAGGACATTTACGCGCAGCTCCTGAACCCTGCGGACGTGAACCGCGACGGCGTGATCGACGCGCTGGATTCCAACGAACTGGTCGCGCACTTCCGCGTGCCCGAGGCGGACCAGACCGCCTCGCCGCAGCGGTGATGCCGCGGCGGTGCCCGATGCGCTCGCCGAGTCGCGATACGCTCTTGCGATGAACCCTGTGCAATCACCCGCCGCCGCTGAGCCCGTCGCCGCGATGCCGCGCCACGCGGGCACACTCGGCCTGGATATCGGCGGCACGTCGGTCAAAGGCGTGCTGATGCGGGGCGGCGAGGTCGTGCGCCGTTCGCAGTCTTCGAGATACCAGCGCCCGGACGCGGCCCAGCTCCAGCACGCCCTGCGCGAGGCGATCGTGCCGCTCATGGCTGGGGTCTCAGCAGAGAGTGAACCCAACACCAGCACCGACGGCTCGATCGATCGCGTCGGTCTGTGTGCGCCGGGCCTCATCGACCCGGCCACCACGCAGGTGCAGGCCTCGATGAATCTGCCCTCGCTGGTCGGCTCGCGACTGGATGAGCTCGTGTACGCGGCGCTCGGGCGGACGGTCACGAAGCTGCACATCGTCAGCGACGCCCTCGCGGCGGCGACCGACTTTCGCGCCGGTGCATCGCCGATCATCGAGGGACGCTTGCTGGCGATCTCGCTGGGCACCGGCGTGGGCATGGCGGTGCTTGAGCCCGACGGTCGGCAGCTCTGCGTCAACCCCGGCACCTCCGGCCACATCGGCCAGATCGATGTCTCGCTCAGCAACCACGCGCCGATCGGCCCCGATGGCGGGCGCGGCTCGCTGGAAGCCTATATCGGCCTGCCCGCCCTTCGTGCCCGTCACGGCGACCGCCTCGGCTTTGTCCTGGCCAAGGCTCGGATCAACGACGCGCCGCTCCGCGCGCTCACTCGCGCGATTCGCATCATGCACGCGATGTATCGGCCGCACTGCGTTGCGCTGCTGGGGGGTGTGGGCATCGCGATTGGTGCTTCACCGGCCGCGGCGGAGCTGCACGGGGCCGTGAGCGATGGCTTGACGTCGCTGGCCCGGCCGGGCTGGCGGCTGGAGTTTGCGCGTGATGGGCACCACGCGGCGGCGGGTGCGGGCCGGCTGGCCGACCGGCAACCATGAGAACACCCGGTTCAGGCGGGTGTTGCGGGGTGCTTAGGGGGTTTACGTACGGTGCCTGAATGGGTATTGTGCCCTTTTGGGCGTGAAAGATCGATTTATTTTTCACCGGCACAAACCGGAGTATGTTATAGAATTACGTTCTCGGCAGTCGGCATATGTCTTGTCGGCTGGAGGCTGAATCACAAGCCCGCAGGCGTCGCGGGCGCCAAGGTCACTAGGAGAAACGGATGAGTCGCACCATTGCAGTCACGTGTTTGCTGGCGGTCGCGGGCCTTGCTCAGTGCGCTTCAGCGCAGTTGACGTTTCAGCTTCAACGCACGGAAGAGTTCTTTGCCCTGCGTCAGGACGGCGTCGCGGCAACTCCGCCGCTGACCGGCACGGTCGCCAACCCGTTCTTTGTGAACAGCCCGGCCTCGCTCGCTGCTGGCCCGACCAGCGCAACGTGGTACATCGGCGGCGTGAACATCGGCGGCGCGAACACGAATCAGACCTGGGACACCGCCGCGGTGCGTGTGTCATTTGCGAACACTCAGGGCACCACGCCGCCGGTCGGCGCTCGGCGCGTCTTTGCGACGATGCCGGACACTCAGGTGCCCGGCGGCGTCACGCCCGCGGGCTCCGGGCGCGGCACAAACAACATCGCGTACGACGCCATCGCCAATCGCGTGCTGGTGACGGCCGACCTTGGCGGCGGCTTCGGCAAGCTCTCGACGCACGACGGCACCGTCGCGTCCAATGCGAGCACGGTTCCCGCACTGGTGACTGCTGAGACCGGTCAGCGCATCATGGGCGGCGGCGCGTGGGATTACGGCCCGGATCGCGCCAACAACAACCCCGGCCTGTCCAGCCTCGTTCGCGACGCGCTGCCGCTGGTGGCGGTGCTTGATAACGGCGGAGCCGGCCCGCGCGGCGTGCAGCGATCGACGCTGGACAACACCGTCGAGTACGACGCAACGAACAACCCAGGCGGGTTCGTTTATCTGTACTCGCCCACGTCGTTGACGCTGAACGCCCCAAAGCTCTTTTCCAACTCTCCGGACTACGGCCCCAACGGCGAGGGTCTGGGCATCTCGACGACCAACTCGCTGCACCGCGACTTTGACATCGACGCCGACAGCGGGCTCATGGTCAGCCGGTCGAACAACTCGATCATCGCCGCCGTTCGCCAAGCGGACAACCGTGTTCCGTCGGCGAACATCACGCGCATTTCGATCCCCAACGGCCTCTTTGGCAACTCGGTCTGCCAGAACGTCGAGATCATGAAGGGCACGCCGCTGGGCGACCTGGTGATCTTGAACAGCCGCCCGGTGCTCAGCCCCACGGCTGGACCGAACACGTTCAACAACACGCAGATCCGCCAAGTCACGGCTCCGGGTGCTGCGAACCCGTTCCCGCTGGTGACGACGGCGTGGAAGAACGCCGACGGCACGAACGTCGCGCCGCTGAACGACAACGTGCTGCTCATGGACTACGCGTGGCTTCCCGGTGAGCAGCGTCTGCTGCTTCTGGATTCCGGTGGCAACGGCACGGTGTTCGTGTTCGACCTGATCACGAACCCGGCCGGAATTCCGGCTGGTCCTCAGAACACGTGTGTCGAGGTCGGCGCAAGCACGACGCTGGCGCTCGAGTGGACGGGTCAGGCCGTGCAGTTCCAGTGGGCGTTGGACAACGTGGACATTCCCGGGGCAACCGGCCCGACGTACACGATCGCTGCGGCGAACGCCTCGAATGTCGGCACGTACACGGTGCGTGCGTTCAACGCCTTGAACGCCACCCCGGTGACGGCCTCGGCGGTCGTTACGCTCGGCCCGTGCGGCCCGGCCTATCCGGCTCGCTGCAACCCGGCGGACGTCGCGTATGACAACGGCGATCCGCTGCCGCGCGCCGCGATCCCTGGCGACGGCGGAACCCCGGAGATCCCGGGCGACTTCGGCGGCACGAACAACGGCGTGACCGAGGGTGACTACAACCTGTTCTTTGCCAACTTCTTCGATGCCGGCGTGGTCTGCGACATCGCCAACGACGACGGCGGACCGCTGCCGCCGTTCGGCACGCTCACGACGAACAACGGCGTGACCGAGGCGGACTACAACATCTTCTTCAGCATCTTCTTCGACGGCTGCGCCCTCTAAGACGAAGGCACTTGGCACTGGGCATCGGTGGTTCGATGTCGAGTGCTGATCGGTAAGGTCAACTGACAACCCAAACAACCCCGGCGCATGTGCGCCGGGGTTTTTCGTTTGGCGGTCGCGCCGGTCTCGGACCCGCGCGCCTGATCGCCGATTGGCTACCATGGTGCCATGCCATCGACGTTTGACCCAGACGCAGCAGCCACGGCCGACGCGGGGATCTTCGGGCTTCCTGATACGCGCGACGATGCGCACGTGATCCTGTTCCCGGTGCCGTTTGACGCGACGACGTCGTACGGCGGCGGGTGCTCGCGCGGGCCGGAGGCGATCCTGAACGCGTCGGTGCAGGTGGACTTGTACGACGTGCAGTTCGGGCGGATCTACGCCCAGGGCATTCACATGCTGACGGCGCCGGCACGCGTGGCCAAGGCGAGCAAGGCGGCGCGGAAGCTGGCGATGCCGATCATCGCCAAGTGCGGGGCGGACGCCAAGGACAAGAAGAAGGTCGCCGAGATCAACCGCGCCGGCGAGCTCGTGAACGAGTACGCATACCAGACGGCGTGGTCGATCCTGGCCCAGGGAAAGGTGCCGGGGCTGGTCGGCGGTGATCACTCGACGCCGCTGGGGGCGATCCGCGCGTGCGCGGAGTATGTCAATCGGCTGCAAGCGGCGGACCGCAAGATGCACCCGCGCGATCGGGGGCTTGGGATCCTGCACATCGACGCGCACATGGACTTGCGCCCGGCGTTCGAGGGCTTCAAGTACTCGCACGCGTCGATCATGTACAACGTGCTGAGCGACGTGAGCGAGGTGAGCAAGATCGTTCAGATCGGCATCCGCGATTTCGGCGAGGCGGAGTTTGATTTTGCCAAGTCGCAGGATCGTCGCGTGAGCACGCACTTTGACCTGGACTGGTCCACGCGCCAGAGCGATGGCGAGAGCTTCAGCGCGCTGGCGCAGAAGGCGGTACGGGAGCTACCGCAGTGCGTGTACATCAGCTTCGATATCGACGGCCTGGATCCGAGCCTGTGCCCGCACACGGGCACGCCGGTGCCCGGCGGCCTGAGCTTCAATCAGGCGGCGGTGCTGCTCAAGACGCTGGTGGACGCAGGCAAGAAGGTCGTCGGGTTTGACCTTGTCGAGGTCTGCCCGGGGAGCGACTCCGGCGCTCCGGAGTGGGACGCGAACGTTGGCGCGCGGGTGCTGTACAAGCTCTGCGGCGCAGCGATGGACCCGGCGACGCAGGGTGTGTGAGGAAATGCTAAGTGCTGCGCGATGAGGCGGTCGCGAGTGGCGACGGCGTCGCTGGGGCAAACTCGTGCCATTCCGGCGCGATCGGGCAAACCGGATCGACTGGGCCGCGTTACTTCGCCCCGGGCTTGTTCTCGCCGCCGCGGCGCGGGCGGCTGGACACGTTGAACTTCACCGTTTGCTCCGCGGCGAGGATGTTCGGCGTGGTGATCCAGCCCCAGAGGCAGGGCGAGCCGTGGGCGATGACGGTGGTGGGCGGGTGGTAGTGGAACGACAGCGGGATGAACGTTGAGAGGTCGGCGTGGGTGCCGAAGTAGCGCCATTCCCGGTCGATCCCCGGGGCTCGGGAGCTGGTTTTGCGGAGACGAACGGGGTCAACGGGGATCCAGATTTCCTTCTTGGTGCCCGGGTCGATCAGGCAGAACTCGACGATCGAGTAGAGGCGGCGCTGCGTGGCAGAGCTGGAGTTGCGGCGGAGGTTCTCGTCGCCGACGTCCAGGCCGATGACTGTTCGGGCGGGGAGGCCCGCGGCGCGGTACGCCGCGACCAGAACGCAGGCCATGTCGTGCTCGCTGCCCTTGCCGTCTTTGAGGGTCTGCAGAGCGCCCTTGAGCTCGAAGCCGCGGAAGGCGCCGGTGCGGTTGAACGACAGGCCGTCGCCGGAGGGTTGTATGGACTCGACAACGCGTCCGAGCAGGATCTTGGCGACGCGCACGGGGGGGAGCTTCTTGGGGTCTTCGTCCTTGAGCCACTCCTTGACTTGACGAGCGAACTCGATGCTGCTGGCGGTCTTCTCCTGCTCGTTGACGAGGTAGTCCACGAACATCTGCGGCTTGAAGGTGCTGGCGGCGACCTCGGGCCATGCATCGGTGGGCCAGGGGATCTGCATCGCGAGCTTTTCATCGAGGCGCGTGGACGCAGAGCCGATGCCCATCTCAACACGCAGCCGCATGCCGTTGGCGTCTTTCTGACGCGCTTCCCATCGGGCGAAGCGGGCGCCGGACGGATAGCCGGTGATGAATGTGGGCTGGCCGTCGACCTCCGAACCGTCGAAGCTCACGCGGCTCTTGAAGTTGTCTGGGAACGTTCGCGCGTTGCCGGTAGATTCGATCATCGGGAAGATGATCACGGCGGTGTCGAACTTCAGCGGCCGCGTCGTCGGCAGGCCGTTGGCGTCTTGATCGTTCACCGTGTTGAGCGAGACCTCGACGGTCGCGAGCCATTCTTGATCGCGGCCCTTGGCCAGCACCTTGTCAGCCCACGGCTCTCCGGCCGGAATTCCAGCGGGATCGGTCGGCTCGGTCTTCTTTGGCGGCGGGGGGTTGTTCTTGCGCTTGGGCAACACCTCCGGGCGGATGCCGCCGGGGATGCTGCCGGGGTTGATCTGCGCTGAGAGTGGCAGAGCGAGGCCGACGACGGCCAAGGCCGCGATGACGAAGCGAAGTGAAGTCGCCATTGACGATACTCCTGAGATCGGGACGTCGAAGGCTGGGCGGGTCAGTGAGGCTCTCTGGGCACGCGAACGGGAAGGCGGAACGGGCTCGATCGATGATCTTCGGTCATCATTGAGTACGTTCTCGATGCGCTGTGGACGCAGAAAAGGCGTAAACCGGGGCTCGGCTTCGAAAATGCCGCGGGTGTTGGCTGACAGTTTCGCGACGTGAGCGGGATCGGCGAGCGGTTCAAAGCTGGGGGACTGCCGCGGTGCTCGCGCCGGCGGCGGGTCGGAATCCGAGCTCTTCGGGCGCGGGGAGGTCTTTGAGGCTTGCGAGGCCGAAGGACTCGAGGAAGGCGCGGGTGGTGGCGTAGAGGATCGGTCGGCCGAGTTCCTCGGCGCGCCCGGCCATGGTGACGAGGCGACGATCCAGGAGGGAGCGGAGGACTTCGCCGCAGGCGACGCCGCGGATGGCTTCGAGCTGCGCGCGGGTGACGGGCTGGCGATAGGCGATGATGGCGAGGGTTTCGATGGCGGGTCGGCTGAGCTTGTTGCTGAGGGCGAGGCCCTGGAGCGTGGCGATCGGGGCGCGGAACTGCGAGAGGGTCATGAGGCGGTAGCCGCCGCTGAGGGCCTCGATGCGGAACGTGCGGCCGGTCTGCTCGTACTGGGTGTTCAGGAGCGCGATCGCAGCGGCGATGAGCTCGGCGGGCGAGACGTCGGTGGGCTTGGGCTTGCGGGTGCGCTTGCGAGGCAGGGCGATCTCGACCACTTGGTCCGGCGAGTCGGCCGCTGGTGTTGCCGGTGCTGCCGGCGGCGGCAACGAGGCGTCGGACTCCGGCGGGGCGAGGCCGAGCGCGACGCTCAAACGCTGCGGGCTGACCGGGCGGCTGCTGGTGATGAGCAGGGCCTCGATGATCGGCGCGAGCTCGGCGATGCGCTCGGGGGCGATGCGCGGGGCGGTTTCGCTCGCCGACGGGGATGTGACATCGGCGAGTGCGGTCGTCGGGCCTGCATCCTTGGGGGACGACTCGGCTTCGGCGAGGTTGGCGGGGTCAGCGACGGTGGGCGTCAGGTCGGGCATACAGCAGCTTTCCTTGCGGCTTGCGCCAGCGGGTGAGGCTCGCGCGGGGGACGGCCCGTTTCCAACGGGCGCGTGGGGCACTTGGTGCTGCATCATACCGATGATCGGGGCAGGATTTGGGGCGTGCCTCGGCACGGTGCGGAAGGGCTTCGGCGTGGTACCGGCGGCACACGGGGCAAAATCCGTGCCTGCGGCGGTGGGCTCGTCGATAGTGCGTGGTATGAATGCAGTCCTTCTGGCAATCGCGGCGGGCTTGTGCTGGGCCATTGGCGAGCTGTGTACCAAGATGGTGCTCTCGACCGGACGCATCGGGCCGATCACGTGCGTGACGGTGCGATGTGCGGTGGCGCTGCCGGTCATGCTGGCGGTGTATTGGCTGATGGTGCCTGTGATGAAGACTGAGCCGCGGGATTGGATGGGGGCGCCGAGCGACGTGCTATTGAAGTTGATCCTGGGCTCGGGCGTGGTGGCGGGGGCGGTGGCGCTGGCGCTGTTCTACGGGGCGTTGAAGGTTGGTGATCTGAGCGTGGTGAAGCCGATCGCGTTCACGGTCGCGCCCGCGGCGGCGGTTGTGCTGTCGTGGGTGATCATGAAAGAAGCGGTCGATGTTCGCAAGGTGATCGGCGTTGTGCTGGTGCTGGCCGGGGTGGTGATGATCGCGACGGTGAAGAAGTAAGACGGGGAAAGACACTGGGCACTGGGCATTGGGGACTGGGGAGGGAGGCTTGGCGGAGGCGGCGGGGGCCGCGCGGGCTGGCTCGGGTGGTCGAGATCCGAAGATTTTTGGATTCAGCGTGAACGAAGTACACGCTGGCGGCGCTTGATAGGGACCGTTCAACCAAGGAGCATCTCTATGAACCGTGCGATCAATCGGAACACCAAGACCAAGGCGGGGCTCGTCGCGGCGATGGGTGGCGTGGCGGGCATTGCGGGGATGGCGTCGGTCGCGCTGGCGATGCAGCCCGCTGCGACTTCCAGCAGCACCACCACGACGACGACAACGACCACGGTGGTGACGGATGGCCCGGTGATCCTGACGCCGCAGATCCCGTCGCGCCGCCGCCCGAGCCTGCCGGATCAGCCGGTGCGTGTGAGCAACGTGGACGCGAGCGTTTCGATCGTTGAGCAACTGGCGACGACGAACCTAGAGATCACGCTGACCAACAGCAGCGGGCGCGCCCAGGAGGCGCAGATCGTCTTGCCCGTTCCCGAGGGCGCGAGCGTGCGCTCGTTCCAGTACGACGGCACCGGCCCGGAGCCAACGGCGACGCTCATCGCACGCGACGACGCGCGCCGCTACTACGAGTCGATCGTGAACGCCTCGAAGGACCCCGGGCTGCTGGAGTTCGTCGGGCTGTCGGCGATTCGTTCGAGCGTGTTCCCGGTGCCGGCGGGGGCGAGCCAGAAGGTGCGGATTGTGTATGAGCAGGTGCTGAAAGCCAACGACGGGCGGGTGGATTACGTGCTGCCGCGCAGTGACGGGCTCGCGGCGACGCAGACGCCCTGGTCAGTCAAGGTGGAGATCAAGGCGGGCAAGGAGATCAACTCGGTGTTCTCGCCGACACACGCGATGGTGACGCAGCGCCACGACGACGGCAAGCGTTGGACAAACGTGATCGATAGCGGCTCGCTGAGCCAGCCGGGCGCGGTGACGCTCTCGTTCATCACGGCCCGCAAGCCCGGCGAGGCGACGGCGAGCATCGTGGCATATCCGGACTCGGGCGTGAACGGGGGCAAGGGCGGGTACTTCATGATGGTGATCGGGCTGCCGCGCGCGGATGTGGCGATTGAGGCGATGAAGCGCGAGGTGACGCTGGTGATCGATCGCTCGGGCTCGATGCGTGGCGAGAAGATCGAGCAGGCCCGCAAGTCGGCGCTTCAGATCATCGACGGGCTGAACCCCGGTGAGATGTTCAACATCATCGACTACAGCGACTCGATCGCGAGCTTCGAGCCGACGCCGGTGGCCAAAGACAAGGCCAGCGCGGAGAAGGCGCGGCAGTACATCATGGCGATCGCTGCGAACGGCGGGACGAACCTGAATGATGCGCTGATGGAATCGCTGCGGGCCACGCCGGCGCAGGGAACGCTGCCGCTGGTCTTGTTCATGACCGACGGCCTGGCGACGGTTGGCGAGAAGTCTGAGGTGAAGATCCGCGAGAACGCCAAGGCGGCCAACTCGCACGGGCGGCGCGTGTTTACGTTTGGCGTGGGCTATGACGTGAACAGCCCGCTGCTGAGCGGTCTGGCGACGACCACGCGAGGGTCGCCGACGTTTGTGCTGCCGGGCGAGGATGTCGAGAGCAAGGTCTCGCAGACGTTCGCGAGATTGAACGGCCCGGCGCTGGCGAGCCCGGTGATCACCGGCCCGTTCCGCGAGATGGTGCCGTCAACGCTGAACGATGTGTTCGAGGGTGAGCAGGTCATCATCGTCGGGCAGTACCTTGAGGCGGGGCCGATGAACGTCACGCTCGCGGGGCGCGGGGCCGGCGGTGACCGGTCGTTTGCGTTCAATCTCTCGACGGCGGAAACCTCGGCACGCAACGGCTTCGTCGGGCGGCTGTGGGCGCAACGGAAGATCGCAGTGCTGATCGATTCGATCCGACAGGCCGGCGCCGAGAAGCCCACGATCGACCCGAAGACCGACCCGGCGACGAAGGAACTGGTGGACGAGATCGTGCGGCTGAGCACGAAGTTTGGGATCCTGACCGAGTACACCGCGTTCCTGGCGACGGAGCCGGGGGCGAAGTTTGCGGGGAATGTGGCCGACAGCGCCGGGCGGGATCTGGTCGATCAACTGAACGTCCGGAACTCCGCGCGAGCGGGGACCGCTGGGTTGAGCCAAGAGGTCACCAACTATCGAAGTATGACCACGGACCGCGACGCCAAGACGCAGTATTACTACGACGCGAGCATGTCACGCCGCGAGATCGGCAACGTCCAGTCCGTCAACGATCGCGCGTTCGTTCAGCGGCACAACCGCTGGATCGACATGCGGATGCTCGACGCCGAGTCGCTGGAGCCGCAGTTGACCGTGGTCGTCGGCACGCCGGAGTATCTGAAGGTCGTGGAGCAGTTGCGTACGAACAACCTCGCCGGGGCGCTGAGCCTGCAGGGCGACATCTATGTGACGCTGGAGAACCAGCGGGTGTTGATCAAGCAGGAGTGAGGTGCACGACCTCGGCAATCGGGATTCGGCAATCGGGAACCGTGAAGACCTCAGACAGAACCGCGGCCCGCCGGAAGATCTCCGGCGGGCCGTAGTGGCTTTGTTGCGAGTGTTGAAGGCAGATGGCTGTCGGGGCGGGGGCCGGTTGTCTGCGGGAGGCAGGCGGGACGCCCGCCCCACGCTGAAACCTCGGCCCTCAAACCTCAGCCCTGCCCGTCAGACGCAGCCCTCGAAGAACCTCGAGAAGAAGCAGTTGTAATCGCCTTCGGTGACGCCGTTGTTTGGCACGTTGGGTGCGCCGGGGGGCGTGGGGTTGCCGGCGTCGTCGGCGATGTCGCAGTAGGACAGCGCCTCGAAGAAGCCGCCGAAGAACGCGTTGTAGTCGCCCTCGGTGATGCCGTTGTTCACGCTTGACGATGGCAGAGGCGTGCCCTGATCATCGGCGATGTCCACCACCGAGCAGCGGATGGTGGCGGTGAGCGTGTCGGTGGTGGTGGTCGTGTCGGCGCTGGTGGCGGTGACGGTGATGAACGCCGAGCCGAAGACACCCGGGACGTACGAAAGGCGGAGAGCGTCGTTCACGATGCTGGCGCCGACGATGTTGGGGTTGCTGGAGACGACGGTGAAGGTCACGCCGCGGTTCGCGGCGTTGGGCACGGGAGCGACCGTGGTCACGTTGACAAAGTCGGTGGGACGGATCGTGGGCCCGCCGACATAGCCCGGGACGGGGATGTCGTCGAGGGCGGAGTTGCCGTAGAAGGTCGAGAGATCAAGCGTGTCGAAGACGATGATGCTGTCCAGGATGGACATGCCGTTGCCGATGACGCGCCCGAAGACGGTGAAGCCGCCGTTCTGGGTATCCAGCAGCGCGAAGCCGGGCGTGGTCGCGTTGTCGTTGTTCATGTTGAAGAACCACTGGCTGGTGGCGGAGTTGGGGAGTCCGCCGACCTTGGCCATGGCGACGGTGCCGCGACGGTTGGAGATGCCCGGCTCGTTCTGGATTTGGGGGAAGGTCTGGACGGAGCCGGGGGGCACGTTGTTGCCGGTGGGCGTGGTGAAGCCGCCGCCCTGCAGCACGAAGGGGATGAGCGGGTTCGCGGAGTAGACCGCGGAGCGATGGATGATGGTGTTATTGAAGCGCCCGGCGTTCATGTACGCCTTGAAGTTGTTCGTCGTGATCGGCTTGGCGACATCCAGCAGCGCGACGTCGACCGTGCGCGACACCGCGTTGACGACAATCGTGAAGCGGACGACCGAGACGCCTTGGTCAACGAAGCGCGTCGCAAGCGGGATGTTCGACTCCGGCGCGTTCTTCAGGACCGCCTGGTCCGGGATGGGGGCGACCAGCGTGGGAGCCGCGAGAACGGTGCCAGCGGAGGCCAGGATCGAGGCGACGACGAGGGCGCGTGTCTGGGCGAGCGAACGAATCATGGAAGCTCCAGCGTGTGCGTGTGCGGACTCGGGAGAATGACAAAGAAAACGACCAACGGTCACGGCGGACAGCGAGAGCAACGTAGCCAGCCGTCCGAAGCGACCGATGCCAATCGATCGGCATCGTCCCCGCTCGTCGGGGGACCGTGCCTCTAGAAGCTACAACCATCGGCACAGAACGCCAACCGCTTTGTACGCAATACGCGGGCCGTTCACAGCAGTTTCGTCTGGGGTCGCAGGGTCGGGTTTGTTGCCACCCGAATGCCCTCCGAATCAGGACATCACCGGAGGCGCAATCTCCGCTCAGTCACAACGACTTTCCCTCCCGGCATCCTCGATCCTCCAACGTGAAGCCCGCAGGGGCTGGTCTGACGCTCGCGACAAGCGTCCCGTCGCCGAGCTTCGACGCCGCCGGAATGCAAAAACGCCCCGGCACGGGCCGGGGCGTCAATGGGCGTTACAGGACTTGAACCTGTGACCCCAGTCGTGTGAGGACTGTGCTCTAGCCAACTGAGCTAAACGCCCGGGTCTGCCTCAGTATATGCCCGCTGCACCGGGTCACTCAACCGCGATCGAGCATCACTCGGCCGGGACGGAGTAGTGGAGCGGGGCCGCGGGGCCGAGGTCGGTGCCGGTGGCGTACCAGGCCAGCAGGAAGCCTGTCCAGATGACGAAGAACACGACGCTGTAGGGGATCATGAGGCTGATGAGGCTGCCGAGGCCGGCGTTCTTTTTGTACTTCTGGAGGACCACCAGAATGATGAGCAGGTAGCTGTTGAGCGGAGTCACGATGTTCACGACGCTGTCGCCGATGCGGTACGCGGCGGTCGTCAGCTCGGGGCTGATGCCGACCATCATGAACATGGGGATAAAGATCGGGGCCATGACGCCGAACTTGCTGAGCATGCCGCTGAGGGCGAAGTCTCCGAAGACCACGACGAGCACGAAGGCCACGAGCAGGACCGGCACCGGCAGATCTGCGGTCACCAGCAGCGAGCCGCCGGCGTAGGCCAGCATCCGGTCGAGGCCGGTGTACGCGAAGTAGGCGACGAACTGGCCCATGAAGAAGGAAATGGCCAGGACGGGGACGATGCTCTTGATGCCGTGGTAGATGCCGTCGATGAAGTCGGCCTGCGTGCGGAGCTTGCCGGTGCGGATGCCGTAGGCCATGCCGGGCAGGAGGAAGAGGAGGAAGATGGCGGGGACGATGACGTGGGACCAGCGATCGCCGGGGGCTTCGGACATGTTCGGCCTGCCGCTGGCGGCCACCGCCATCTCAACCGGCAGCTTGCTGCCGGCGGCGTCTTTCTCCGGCTCCGGTGCCCAGAGGCGCCGATCGGCCGGAACCGCGGCGACGTCTTGCGCGCCGCGGACGATCGTGATGGGCTGCTGGGCGACGACGCGGTCGTTGGCAAGTCGGGGCACGCCGGTGCCGTGGAGCGGCGCGCCGGGGATCAGCACGAGGGCGACGAAGATCGCAGCGACGGAGAACATCGTCGCCAGCGCGTAGCCGAGGCCGCTCTTCTCGATGGGCGTGAGGGCCATGTCGTTCATGGCGGAGGTATCGCCGGTGAGCGGCTGGGCCTTCTGCTGGCGCTTGAGGCGGGGCTCGACGATCCAGTCGGTGACAAACCAACCGGCGAACATGACGATGATCGCCGAGCCCGCCTTGAAGTAGAAGTTGTGGAGGATGTCCACGGTGTAGTTCGGATCGATGACGCGCGCGGCGTCTTGGGCGAAGCCCGTCAGAGCGCCGTCACCACCGGTGGGGAAGAAGCCGCCGCCGAAACCACCGGCAACGCCCGCGAACGCCGCGGCGAGCCCGGCGACCGGATGACGACCGACCGCCAGATACAACGCCGCCGCGAGCGGCGGCAGGATGATGTAGCCCGCATCGCTGGCGACGCTGGAGTTTGCACCCAGCAGGACGATCATCGGTGTCAGCAGTTTCGCGGGCGTGATGAATGCGAGAGCCCGCATGAGCGCGCTGAAGAAGCCGAACTTCTCGGCCAGGCCGATGCCCAGCATCGCGACGAAGATCAACCCCAGCGCTGGCAGACCGGTGAAGTTGCGCAGCATCGAAGAGAGCATCCAGTAGATGCCATCAGATGTGAGCAAGCTGCGCGGCTCGATCGGGTTGCCCTTGGGCTCCAGCACCTTGACCGGCTTGCCCTTTTCGTCGAGCTTCTTGGTCTGCATCACCTTGCCATCGGGGCCCTTGAGCGGCTGTCCCTCGACGTCGACTTTGTCCACCATCACGTACTTGGGCTGCACGGGCTGGACTTTCCACCCCGCGGCGGAGCCGACGGCGGCGACGACGATGACCACGGCGGCGAGAATGACGAAGATGAGCGCCGGCTCGGGGAGCTTGTTGCCGAGCCACTCGATCCAGTCGAGCACGCCGCGCGGGCGGGTTGATGGGAGCGGCGGCTGCGAATCACCAGAGAGGTGCGATGACGCGGATGTGTCCAAGAGCAGGCCTTTCACGGATGGCGGTGAGGTGAAGCGTTGAATGGCGGACAAAGGCGAGGTGCGGCAACGTGGCGGGCTGACACCCAATCACGGGGGTTGCAAACCAGAGCATAACAGAGGATGCTACCACTCGCATTCGAGCGGCTTGGACCGGGTAGATCGTCGTTTTGGTCCGCCGCGAAACAACTGGAGCCCTGATGGCACTCCCTCCGCAGTTTTCCACCCCCCCAGCATCGGCAGGCGGGCCGGACGATGGTCGCACGTTCTTGGGCCATCCGCCGGGGCTGTTTCTGTTGTTCTTGGTGGAGATGTGGGAGCGGTTTAGCTATTACGGGATGCGGGCGCTGCTGGTGCTGTATCTCACAAGCCCGACGAGCGGTGTTCGGAAGCCACCGGCGGGATATCCGGCGGATTTCAACGCCGGGCCTGGATGGAGCGATGCCGAGGCCTCGACGCTGTACGGCTGGTACACAGGCCTTGCGTATCTGGTTCCGGTGATCGGCGGACTGATCGCCGACAAACTGATCGGCACGCATCGATCGATGGTCATCGGCGGCCTGCTGATCATGGCGGGGCACATTGCATTGGCCGTCAGCGGCATGGGGGCGCTCTCGCACAGTCCGACGGGCATGAGCGTGTTCATCGCGGGCCTGGCGATGATCGTGATCGGCACCGGGCACTTCAAGCCCAGCGTGAGCGTGATGGTCGGCGATCTGTACAAGCGCGATGACCCACGGCGCGACAGCGCGTTCAGCATCTTCTACATGGGCATCAATCTCGGTGCCTTCCTGTGCGCTTTTGTTTGCGGAACTTTGGGCGAGAAGGTGGGCTGGCACTGGGGCTTCGGGTCGGCGGCAGTGGGAATGGCGGCGGGGCTTGGGTTGTATGTGATCGGCAAGCCGTTGTTCCTTCGGAATATTGGCAGCGCTCCGGCGGGTGCCAGTCCTGTGGTCGCGCCGGTGTTCTTGGCGGTTGGGCTTGGTGCGGCGGGGCTGGTTGGGCTCGCGTTCCACCACGGTTTCTTCGGGGCGTTCCAGTCGTGGATTAGCAGCTTCACCGCGACACAGCCGACGCTGGCGCTGGCGGTCGGGATCACTCTGTTTGCGATCAGCGTGCTTGCCGCGGCGGCGTTCAGCTTGACGCAGCGCCCCGAGGATCGAGGGCCGGTCGCGAGCATCTTCATCTTCATGTTCTTCAACGCGTTCTTCTGGCTGGCGTTCGAGCAGGCCGGTAGCAGCATCAATCTGTTCACTGACCGGTACACGGACCTGCACATCGCCGGCCCGCAAAGCTGGGAGATGCCGACGAGCTGGTTGCAGTCGGTGAACCCGTTCTTGATCTTCATCTTCGCGCCGATCTTTGGCGTGATCTGGACGACTCTCGGCCGTCGGCGGATGAACCCGTCGCAGCCGATGAAGATCGCGTTCGGGTTGATCCTTCTGGGGATCGGGTTCCTCGTGCTTGTCGCCGGTGCGCGGGGCATCCAGGTGCAGGGCCAGGGCGAGACACAGCAGGTGCTCGCAAAGGCGGCGCTGATCTATGTTCTGGGTGCGTACTTCTTCCACACCATGGGCGAACTCTGCCTGTCGCCAACGGGCCTCAGCTACGTCACCAAGGCCGCGCCGGTGCGGTTCGTGAGCTTGCTCATGGGCATCTGGTTCATCTCCAGCTTCATCGCCAATCTCGGTGGCGGGCTCATCGCAGCCCAGACTGAGAAGATCGAATCTGGGAAGATCTCACTGCCGTGGAACTTCAGTGCCGGGACCGGCACCACCCAGGCCGATTTCTTCTTCTTGTTCGTCGTCACCTCGATCGGCGCCGGTGTCTTGATCATGGCGTTGACGCCCGTGTTGAAGAAGCTCATGCGAGATCCGAATGACTAGTATCTTGTCGCAAGTTGCGAGCATCTAACCGCCGAAGAACGTCTCGGCCCCAACACGCTTCTACTCCGCACCCGTCCCCCCTCCCTCCCGCGCAGCCCACGCCCCCGCCACTCACCGCTCACGCGGCGTGGCGGGGGCTTATCGTTTGGGCATGGGTAGAACGCTGATCGGTGCGCACGGGACGCTGCGGTTCACGAACATGCAGTACGGCCTGGCGATGAAACTCGTGTACGACATGGGCTGGAAGCCGATGGGCACGCTGCCGCCGGAGTCGTACGAGCGCGACGACGCGCCGGTGGATGACCTTGGCAGAAAGCTGATCTGGCCGGCGATGAACTACTTTGCCAATGCGGGGCAGCGCGTGCGTGATGAGGATGCGCTGGCCCTGGGCGAGAAGCTGGAGGACGTGATGCTCGACGTGCCGAGCCACGACGCGACGATGCACAAGGTGCATCAGGTGATTATTCTGCCGCCGCTGGGCGAGATGCGGATCCTGAAGCCCGGCAGCAAGGTGAACGTGCTGGAGTTCTTCAGCGGGCGGAACAAGACGGTGCTGGCGAAATACGCCGCGTTCGCGAAGCAGGGTGGGTTTAAGATTACCTGAGGGAGGGAAGGGCCGAGGGATTAGGGCCGAGGGCCGAGGGGAGGAAGGGATCGGGGGATCGGGGGATCGGGGGACCGAGGGATCGAGTGAGTTTCGTGGGCGCTCGCAACTGGGCGTGTGTGGCGGTCGTAGTGTTGCAGAGCCATGGCACAGTCGAGCTCCAAGACACCTCAGCGACGGTACCACGTGCATCCGCCGCTGCTGATGTACGTGGGCGTGTCGTTGCTGGTGGCGGTGGGCGCGTTTCATAGCCAGAACAACCTGCTGTTCTGGTTGTTCGGCTTCTCGCTCGGCTTGATGCTCGTTTCGGGGTTCATCAGCGGCTCGATGCTCATGGGCGTGCGGCTTGAGCGGGCGAGCATCGGCGATGCTCGCGAGGGTGAGGTGCTGGAGATCCGCTATCGCGTGCGGAATGTCGGGCGGATGCTGCCGCTGATGGCGCTGACGATCCGGGAAGTGAGCGATGAGGACCATCGCGGCGCGGGGCCATCTCTCTGGCGGCGGCTCTTCGCGCTTCGCCGTGCGATTAACGGCGTCGGCCCCGCCAGCGGAGCCGACGCACGCGAGAACGGCGCTGGCCATGAGCCCTCCGCCCCGGGCGTGAGCGAGCGGCGGGCCAAGCTGGACGCGCCGCCGCTGGGGTTCCTCACACACGTGGCACGCAGCGGCGAAGCGGAGATCATCGGGCGGGCGCGGTGCGTCAGCGCCGGGCGCTTGCGGCTGCGGCATATTGAGGTTGTCACGAGCTTCCCCTTCGGCATCATGCGCAAGTCGCTGCGCTTCGACGAGCCCGCCGCGGCTCTGGTGCGCCTTGCGCCGGCGCAGGTCGAGATCGATCTTGCGAGCACCGGTCGCGGCGCGCCCATCGCGGCGGAGGAGACCTGGCAACAGGCCGGCAACGGCGATGAGTTCTTCGCGCTGCGTGAGTATGTCGAGGGCGACTCGCCGCGGATCATCGCCTGGCGACGCTCGGCGGCGCAATCGAAGCTGCTCGTACGGCAGACCGGCGGCGCGGCGCCCGGGCGCGTCTGGCTGGTCATGCACGCGCCGGCAACCGCAACGCCCGTCGAGTGCCTGGCGATGACGGGGGTCACCGCCGAGCTCGTCGCACGCGCCGGGCGCGCGGGGCTCAGCATCGGGTTGATCGCGCCGCAGGCGGCGATCGAGCGCGGCTCACGGACCGCGCGTGTGCATCTGATCGCGCTGATGGACACGCTGTCGCTGCTGGCCATGGAGCCGGCGAAGCTCAGTCGCACCGCCCCGGGCGCATTCGGGCCGGCTCGCGCCCAGCCCGGCGATCGCGTGATCGTGATTCACGCCGGCGCGATCGACCACGCGATCGGCCCGCGCGGGGCGGAGCATCTGGCCGCTCGCTTTGACGAACAAGGGATCGCGATCGCCGAGAGCGGTGTGTCGCGTTCGAGCGCGATGAAGGCGGTGCTTGCATGATGACGCTGGCACGCCTGCGGGCGATCAACACCGTTGTGGCCGTGCTCTCGGCGTTGGCGTTCGCGGTCGCTGAGGGGCGGGGCGTGCTGCTGGGCGCAGCGGTGATGGCCGGGATCATCTCGACTGTGATGATGCGCCCGGAGCGGCCGACGGCGCTGCCCCGGTGGCTGCTCAACGGCCTGGTGCTGCTGGCGACCGGGCAGGTGGTGCTGGCTGTGCTTTCATCAAGACAGGAGGTCGTCAGCGAGCTGACCGAGTTCATCATCTGGGTGATGGTCATCAAGCTGCTGGACCGGCGCGTGCTGCGCGATGAGGGACAGCTTGTCGGTTTGTCGATCTTCGGCGTCGTGGGCGCCGTGCTGACGAGCAACAGCCTCCCGCTGGGCGTGACGGTGTTGATCTACACCCCGCTGGCGGTGCTGTCAACGGTGATGATGCAGCTGGCGACCGGTGCCGAGGCCTCGTCACGCGCCGGCGCGACGGAGACCGACCGCGCACAGTCGACACCCGGCGCACTGGCGCTGACGACGACGCGAGCCGGAGGCTGGGGTGTTGGGATCGTCGCGACGGTCGCGACGGTGCTGTCGATGACGCTCGCGGTCGCGGCGTTCATTGTGACGCCGCGAGGCTTGGTGCGTGATGCGATGGGCGGCTGGGGCGCGTTTGGCAGCGGCAATCAGGTGGGATTCTCCGAGTCGATCCGGCTGGGCGAGTCGGGCCTGCTGCAATCGTCGCCGGCGCCGGTCCTCGAAGTCAAAGTGACCGATGGCGGCGGGCGGGAGCTCTTCGAGCCCGACACAACGCTCTACCTGCGCGGGGCGGTGCTGGATTCCTACGACTCGTCGCGAGGCGTCTGGGAGCGCACGCAGGAGTCGGTCGCTCGCGATGTCAACCGGCGGATGCTGATCGAGGCCGGCGGTGAGGGGAAAGCGGGCGATGGAAGCACCGGGCGCGTGACGCGCGTTCAGACCGTGACATTCCGGCAGGTTGTCGACGCCAGCACCCCGCTGTTTGCGATGTACCGCGTCGTCGCGGTCTCGACGGATCGGCGAAGCTCGGTGGACGTGTCCAAGGAGACCGGCGTGGTGGTGCGCTCGGGCCAGTCCGGCGTGCTGAGCTATCGGGTGACGTCGGTGCTGGATTATCTTGAGCCCGAGGCGCAGGACGAGCCAAGCACTGAGGCGGATGGGCTTCGTGGGGTTGAGACCGCCGCGATGCGGGCGATCGAGCGCAGCGGCACGGGCGAGAGCTTCAAGAACGGGCGCGTGCGGGAACTGGCGGCACGCATCCTGCGCGAGAACAGCGTGAGCCTTGACGCATCGACGCGAGAGCCGGGCGAGACGCGGCGCGGCGCGCTGGCGCTGATGGCGCACCTTCGCGACGGGTTCAGCTACTCGCTGGAGATGGTCGCGGCGCCGTCGGGGACGGACCCGATCGAGATGTTCCTGTTCGATACCAAGCGCGGGCATTGCGAGTACTTCGCAAGCGCGATGGCGGCGATGTGCCTGTCGGTGGACATTCCGGCGCGTGTCGTGACGGGCTATGCCGGTGGCGAGTACAACTCGGTCGCGGGGCACTACACGATCCGCCGGTCCGACGCGCACGCGTGGGTCGAACTGAAGCTGAACCCGAGGCGATGGGAGACGTTCGACCCGACGCCGCCGAGTGATCTGCCGCACATGCAGCGGGCCGGCGGCGGGCTGTTCTCGTGGCTCCGGCAGATGTACGAAGCAGCGGAGTTCACGTGGGTTGAGAACGTGGTGACGTTCGATCAGACCCGCCAGCGATCACCGGGCGAGGCGACGACCGCTGAGTGGCTGAGCTCATGGCGGCGGAGCGTGACATCGTGGATCGCAAGCCTTCGCGAGTACATCCCCGAGAAGGGCGTGGCACGCGCGGTCTGGATCGCCATGCTCATCGGAGGGGCAGCGATCACGATCGCGGCGGTGCTCTCCGGCGGGCGGCGCGTCTACGCGATCATCGCCAGGCACGTCGCGCTGATCAGGGCCCGCTCGGCGGCGACGGCGAGCATCGTCACCGGCGAGCACACCAGGTTCTATTTGGACCTGCTCCACACCCTGAACAGCGGCGGGCTTGGCAAGCCGCTGACGCGCCCGCCTTTGCTTCATGCGAGCACGCTGCGGCATGAATCGGGGCGCGTGCGAGAGCTGGCCACGAGCCTGGTCGAGCGGTACTACGCGCTGCGATTCGGCCAACGCGCACCGGACGCGGATCATGGCGCGACGGTCGCGCGCGAGCTGAAGGAACTGAACGCTCTACTGGCGGAGCCGCGCCGGGTCCGCTAATCGGCAGGGCCCGCGCGAGCGGCACAGACGGATCGAAGATGCCCCCCGTTCGCGGCGCACGCGATCGCCGGCTTCGGCGCCGGGCCTGATGGACCGACGATCCCAATGCACCAGCGCGACCAGACCACCGCCGATCGGCGGCGGCCAAGACGCGCTGACGGCTGGTCGGACTCGCAACTCATCACCGGAGGTTTCCCGTGCCCGCTCATCGCTCGCGAACGGAGAACTGGCGTCAGTGTTTGGAGCAGATCGCTGAGCGCACGGGCGCGATCGAGCTGGCGGTGCGCACGCTCGGGGCCAACGGCCCGGGCCAGACCGGTCAAGGCAACGGGCCGGACATTGTCTGGCGTGTGAAGCTGCTGGATGTTGGTGCTCGCGAGTTGCTCGTCACATCGCCCGCCGCGGCGGGCCAGCGCGTCGAGCTTGCGAGCCAGCAGATGCTCACGGCGTCGTACGTCATCGGACAGAATCGCTGGTCCTTCGCGACGACGGTGCTGGGCGATCGGCCGGCACCGGCCCGCTCGATGGACGGCGTCGCGATCGCGCTGAGCCTGCCCACGAGCGTCAACCGCTGCCCCCGGCGCGCAAGCGAACGCATCGCCACCGGCGGCTTCAATCTCCCCGAGGTTGAGTGCTGGCCGGTGCTGGATCCGATGACGATCGCGGCGGCCGAGAGCGCGAACCGCGCGATGCTGACGCGCGTCTGGACGAAGCCCGATGCGCCGCTGGGAAGTGATGATCGGGCGACCGAGCATGTGATGCCAGAGGTCGGCCCTCGGGTGACGGCGCGATTGGTGAACATCTCCGGCGGCGGCATCGGGCTGTCGATGACGCCGGAATCGCACAGCGCGATCGACCGGCACGCGTTCACGTTTGTTCGCGTGCGCCTTGCGCCACACGTCCCGGCGCCGTTGTGTTTGACCGTGCGCCGGGCGCACTCGAAGCTGGAGAGCGACGGCTTGATCCACGTCGGCTGCGCGCTGGACTACACCTGGAGCCCCGAGGGCCAGCGGTTCATCGCGGAGCTGTTCGCGAGGTACATGACCTGCATCCAGGGCAAGGGCCGGCGGTTGGTGGACGCGGCGTGACGGGTAGAATCGAGGATGACGCAGCCCTCGACCACCGGCGGAACAAAGACGGCCATCGTCGTCGCGATCGATGTCACCAACCTCGCCACCAGTGAGGCGTTCTACGCACGCTTGCTCGGCTTTGAGCGCGTCAACGTCGTGCGACATGGGCTGATCTTCGAGGAGCGGCACCTGGCCAGCCCCCGCGTGCCGGGGTTTTTGCTCATGCTTCGAGAAGCCTTCGGCAAGCGGCCGATCGGCAACCAGCCCGGCTCGGTGCTCC
>JALHNK010000008.1:0-25810 GCA_022843565.1 Phycisphaerales bacterium | reverse complement strand
GGCTCGCGGAGGCGGTCCAAGCGTCCGACCCGCTGATTCGATGGCAGAATGGGCGTCCGCCGGACGCCAGCGGCGTCACGCACGCTCGGCTGATCGACCCGGATGGCTACATCGTCGAGTTGTTCGAGGGGACGCCGGGGGTCGGTTTCTGAGGCGACGGGAGTCTTTCGAAAGACTGATTCATCCCGGCGGGCCTACGTGATCTTGATCTGGCGGGCGGAACCTGCTCTAATAGTCTTTCCCGCCCGGCACCGGCCGGGTGGATATTCGCATCCGCCCTGTTCTCGCAAGAAGGGCTGGTCGTTCAGGCGTGCGGGCCGAGGCTGTCGACGGAGACAGAGCGGGCCGCCCCCGGTCGCAGTGGACGCGACTGATAGATCGAGCACGTTTTCGCGTAACGAGTTGGAGTCATGATCGGAACACAGCGTTGTCCAGAGCGGAAAAACGGCCCTGCACCGGGTCATTCCGGGTGCATGGTCGGTGACAGCCTGTGTAGGCGTTGCGCGGTGGGGGCTTGATCTCGGGGCTTTGAACGACGGTCGGCACGACTCGGGGTTTCGCGTCATCGCACGGGCGAGCGTGAATTTCCGTGCAGCGGTGCTCCTTTTTCGCGTGAGTGGGGCCTTCCCCGGTTGGTGTGTGTGCGCCCTGCGCACATCCCCCCGGATCAAGGACGGTCGTCATGGTTCAGCCAACCCACTTCGTCTTCACGCTCGCAGAGATCGATTGGAGCCAATGGGTCGCGCCGGGCTTGATCGGTCTGGCGATGGGCGTCATTCTGGGTGGCCCGATTGCGTACGTGGTGTTTCAGAAGCTCACCGGGCAGACGGTCAATCGTGCAAAGGAAGAAGCCGCGAAGATCACCGCCCGGGCGGAGGAGGACGCCAAGTCGGTCGTCCAGCGGGCGGAGCTGGACGCTGACCGGAAGATGCTGGAGCGGAAGGAACGCGTTGAGACAGACCTCAACAAGCGGATGGCGGAGGTTCGGGAGACCGAGCAGCGGATCCAGAAGCGCGAGGACACGATCGATCGCAAACTGGAGACGCTGACGCAGAAGGAAGACCAGCTCACCAAGCAGATCGATTCGACGCGGGCGCGCGAGCAATCGCTGACGACCAAGGAAACGGAGTTGACCGGCGTGCTCGCGGAGCAGCGCGAGCAACTGCTACGGATCGGTGGGATGACCGTTGACGAGGCCCGTGCGCAGATCCTGGCGCGCGTCGAAGACGAGAGCCGCCACGACGTTGCGAAGGTGCAGCGGAAGATCATCGAGGAGGCCGAGGGGCACGCCAAGGAGAAGGCGCGCGAGATCACGCTCATGGCGGTGCAGCGGTATGCGACCGAGCACACCGCCGAGAGCACGGTGCGCGCCGTGCCGATCCCGTCAGACGACATGAAGGGCCGCATCATCGGTCGCGAGGGCCGCAACATCCGCGCGATCGAGAAAGCCACCGGCGTAGACATCATCGTGGACGACACGCCGGGCGTGATCGTCGTGAGCTGCTTTGACAAGGTGCGCCAGGCGGTCGCGGTCGAGAGCCTTCAGCGGCTCATCGCCGACGGTCGCATGCACCCCTCGCGCATCGAAGAGGTCGTCGAGAAGGTCAAGAGCGAGATCGAAGAGAAGATCATCAAGTACGGCAAAGACGCCTGCCTCGAAGTCAACCTCCGCGGCGTACACCCCAAGGTCTCCGAGGCCATGGGCAAGCTGCACTTCCGCACCAGCTACGGCCAGAACGTCCTGCGACACAGCGTCGAAGTCGGCTTCCTCTGTCAACTCATCGCCGACCAACTCGGGCTCGACGGCACGCTGGCGCGGCGCTGCGGCTTCCTGCACGACATCGGCAAAGCGATGGACCAGGAGCAGGAGGGCACGCACCCGAAGATCGGCTACGACTTTGCCAAGCAGCACGGCGAGCGCGAGCCCGTGCTCAACGCGATCCTCGGGCATCATGGCGATGTGCCAAGCACGAGTTTCTATACGCCGATCGTGATGGCCGCGGACGCGATCAGCTCCGCCCGGCCCGGCGCGCGGCGTGAGAGCATGGAGAAGTACATCCAGCGCCTGGAAGAACTCCAGGACATCGCCCGCGCCCACACGGGCGTCACCGAGGCGTACGCGATCCAGGCCGGTCGCGAGGTGCGCGTGATGGTGGACGCCAAGCGCGTCAACGACGATGAGGCCTACTCAATCGCGCAGAGCATCGCCAAGCGCGTCAGCGAAGAGATGACCTTCCCGGGCGAAATCCGCGTCACGGTGTTGCGCGAGACGCGGGCGATTGAGATTGCGCGATAACCGTCGTGATGAACGCCGCGCTACCGAGCGTCCCCCGTGGGCTCATCGCGTGATCGCGGGCGTGCCGACCAAATCCACCCGCCGCCCCATCAGAATCATCGGCCTCTGCGTCGCGTCGAGCCGCGAGACGACGGCGCGAAGGTTCGGAAGGTGCAGGCCCACGCAGCCGTAGGTGCCGGCGGTGGCGGGGCCGGGGTCGGCGGTGTGAACCAGGATGCCGCTGCCCGCGCCGGGGATTCTCGGGTCGCGGTTGTAGTCGACGATGAGGCCGAGCTGCATCATCTCGCGCTCCGCGGGCGTCCACGGCGGGAGGCTCGGGTCGGTGCTTTCAACCCATCTGTTGTAGTTCGGCGAGGCGGGATCTTCGCAGATCGAATCCCGTTCTGTGACGACGCGGTGGGCGAGCTTTGACGTGAACGACGGATCCGCGGCGAAGGACTCGGGGATGGGGAATGCGCCGGTGGGCGTGCGCTTGTCACCCTCGCGCTTCTGGCCCGGGGGCGCGAAGCCGCGGGCGCCGACGCACGCGGGGAGCGGGCCCATCACGATTTGGAGCGGCGCGGGGGCGGTGCTCGTGGCGCTTTGTCGCTCCAGAAGCCAGGCGGTGGCGTGCTGCGTGTCGTCCTCAGCGATGACCAGCAGCACCTGAGACGCACTGGCGACGGGCGAGAAGTCGATGTGATCGATCGTGGGAACGGGGCGAGCCGCGTGATCGGGCGAGGGTTGACGCGCGGCGCAGGCTTGTAGCGCGAGCAGGACACTGACCAGCAGAAGCATCGGGAGGAGTCGCTGCATGTGGGTCTGGAAGCTGGGGGATGGCTGAGGGATGGGTGGGACGAGTCTCCCGTCGGCGACCAGCCGGGGCGCGCATCGCTCAGCGCGTGAAGTTGTGCGTGACCGACCATTCTTCGGTCAGCTCACCGTTGGGGCTGGGGATGAGGCGATAGGTGTGGACCCACGCGGTGTCGCCGAACGCGGCGATGCTGAACCCACTTGGGCCGGTGAGGCTGAACGCCCGTCGGAATCCGCCGGTCGACACGGTGCCGAGCCACTGGCCCAGTGTCGGCGCAGAGCCGAATGGCGTGCGGAAGACGTAGTTGGGACGGAGAATTCTGCCTTGCACATAGGTGGTGGGTGCGCCCGGGCCGCCGCTGACCGCCACCGCCTCGGTTGCGCGGTCATACGTCAGCACATCGACGCCCGGGATCACCGAGCCGCCGACGCGCACCCCAAGCGGCGCGCCGCCCTCGAACTTCGCGCCGTTGCCCAGCGCGCCGCTGGTCCACACCGGCACCGGCGCCGCCAGCGTGGTCTGCTGTAGACGCAGCTCTTCAAACGCGGCGGTGCCGACGGTGAAGACGCGGTGGCCCACGGCCATCAGGTTGGTCAGCGAGAACGAGCAGTCGCTCGTGCCGCCGGGCGTGAGCGACAGCACACGCACCGAGCGCAGGTTGGCCGATGCGGGCGGCGAGGTGCCGGCGATGGTCGCCAGATACAGGTCGCGCCAAGTGGTGGCGCCGGTGAACGGCCGGCGCACGACCACGGGGCTGACCGTGAGTGTGCCGGGAACGGTGGCGGTGATGATCGGATTTCCGATGATCTGCGTCTCGACGACGTTGTACGACACGCGGATCGGCTCGGCCAGCGTCACCGGCTCGCCGCTCAGGTCCACCACGGGCTCGGTGCCGGGCACGTAGAGCAGTTGCGGGACCGGCGAGGGCGTGATCCCGGCGGTGGTCTGCACGGTGCCGTCGGCGAAGCGAACACCCGCGCCGGCGCCGGTGAGGTTGAGCGTGCCGTGCAGCGTGAGCGTGTCAGTGCCTGCCGGGCCGCCGACGCCGACCTTGCCCGCGCCGTCGATTGCCAGCCCGCGCACCGACTCGGCCCGTGGCGCCGAGCCGAGCAACTGGCGCGGCAGCACCAACGCGCGCTCGCCAAGGACGCGCGGCATCAGCGTGATTTGCAGGTATCGCGGCGTGCCCTCAAACGCGCCGGGCGGGAACGGCACGGGTGCGGTGAACAGCCCGTTGGTGATCGTCACGCCTGGTGCGTCGACGCTGGCCAGAGGCGAGCCGCCCTGTTGCTCGCTGAACAGCTCAAATCGCAGGTCGCGCACCTGCGTGACGGGCGCGCCGTTCTGCTCCAGGCGGCCTTGGTAGGTGATGGGCTGGGTGACAGGCTGCGCGCCGGCACGCGGCAAAGGCAGCCAGAGGTGCAGCATCGCGCAGGTCATCAGCGCGATGGCACCGCGCCAAGTGGTCAAGGACTGAACACCGACAGGCCGAGGCCGCGCTGGACGATCAGCAAGATTGATCATGATGAAATGGTAATGCGAAATGAGACGGTGGGCGAGAACAAAGAGTCGGCTGCGTGCCATCGAAGTCGGGGCGTTGGGCGACTTTGATGCGGCTTCGAGCGAATGGGCGTGGATCGGATTGCGTTCGGTGATCGCAGCGCAGTCCCGGGGCGGACTTCGATGGCACGCTACTCGCCAACCGCCCTCTGCCCCCCTACTATGCCCGGTTCAAGCCAGCCGGGGTTCGGCGGTTGGCCGTCCGTGTGCCGTTGTGGCGTGCGGGCGAGGGACTCAAGAGCAAGCTGAAGCGCCCTGATGGCGGTCAGCGCGACGACCCAGGGACGGGCGCAAGTCTGTCTGTGTCGGGTCGATCGCTCCCGAATCGCTGCCGCTGGTGTCGCTGAAAGAGGATTTTTCGTATGGCGAATCAACTCGTGCAGGACCTGATCGAAGCGGGCATTCATTTCGGCCAGCGCTCGGCGAACTGGAACCCGAAGATGGCCCCGTACATCTGGGGCAAGCGGAACAACATCCACATCATCGACATCAAGGAGACCATCAAGGGTCTCTTGCTGGCCAAGAAGTTCCTGACCCGCATCGTCGCCGATGGCAAGGACGTGTGCTTTGTCGGCACCAAGCGCCAGGCCCGGGCCGTGCTTGAGACGCAGGTCACGGCGGTGAAGATGCACTACGTGACCGAGCGCTGGCTCGGTGGCACGCTCACGAACTTCCGCACGATTCGCTCGCGACTGAAGCGTCTGGAAGAGATCGAGGGCATCTCGCAGCGCGACAACTTCGCCAGCTACTCCAAGAAGATGGAGAGCCAGCTCCGGCGCGAGATGGACAAGATCAGCACCAACCTTTCGGGCATCCGCTCGATGGACAAGCTCCCCGGCGCGATCGTGATCATCGACACCAAGCGTGAGATGAACGCGCTGAAGGAAGCCAAGAAGCTCGGCATCCCCACCGTCTGCCTCATCGACACCGACGGCGATCCGGATCTCGCGGACATCGCGATCCCCGGTAACGACGACTCGATGCGGTCGATCGATGTGGTGATCCGCGAGCTGTGCCTGGCGATCGCCGAGGGCAAGCAGCAGCGGCAGGCCAAGATCGATGGCGACCCGGCGCAGAACGCCGCGGGTGTTGCCGGTGGCGCGGGTGGCCCGCGTCGCAGCTCACGGGCGCAGTTCCGCTCGGACGATGCTCCGGCGATGCCGGAAGAAGCCGCGGCGGGCGCTGCGGCGACCAAGCCGGCCTGATGTGTTGATTCCATCGCTCGATGTGGCGGCTGACAACGGCCGTCATGCGAGCGACAACGGGGCTCTGGGCAGCAACGGTCGCTCCGGCAACGGAGCGGCAAGCGCGGCCTTTGCGTGCGGCGCATCCAAACGCACGCGACCGATCGTCTTGACGCGAGGCTTTTTCAGAGCCGCGTGGTTCAGACGAGCGACGGAGCCAGATGAGCCGTGATTCGTGGGCGGGGACGGGGGATGGGTGAGTGAGTGTCTTGGCAGGACCGAAGACTTTGAACTCAGGAGAATGAGTATGGCAGCGACTGACATTTCCGCGGCAGACGTGATGAAGCTTCGCAACCGCACCGGCCTCTCGATGATGGAGTGCAAGAAGGCGCTCGTCGAGGTTGGCGGCGATATTGAGAAGGCCGAGGATCTGCTCCGCAAGAAGCTCAAGGGCAAGATGGATAGCCGCACGGATCGGGCCGCGGGGGCCGGTCGTGTGGCGGTGTCGATCAACAACACGCCGGGCGCCGGGCAGTTCCCGTTCGCGTCGATCATTGAGGTTCGCGCTGAGACGGACTTCACCGCGATCAACGAGAAGTTTGTGAACATGGCGACGGTTGTTGCCAATGAGGCCGCCAAGGGCGTGCCCGGCAAGGTGCAGGCCCCCACTGCGGCTGCAACGGCTGCGATCGATGAGCTGCGCATCAGCACGGGCGAGAACTGTTCTTTCGCTCGCGGCATGAAGCTCTCGTGCGGCGATGGCAAGAGCGTCTTTGGCTCGTACGTTCACCACGACGGCAAGACCGGCGTGCTGATCCAGGGTCACGGCAACATCACCGGCGATCTGCTCAAGCAGATCGGCATGCACATCGTCGCGGCGGTGCCGGCGCCCAAGGGCGTCTCGGCGACTGACATCCCGGCCGACGTCGTCGAGAAGGAGCGCAAGTTCCGCATCGAGCAGGCGATGGAGAGCGGCAAGCCCAAGGAGATCGCCGAGAAGATGGTCGAGGGCGGCATGCGCAAGTTCTTCGAGGAGCTGGCGCTGCTGGAGCAGCCGTACATCATGGACCCGACGAAGAAGGTCAAGGAGATGCTGCCGGCGGGGTCACAGATCGTGACGTTCGTGCGGTACGCTGTCGGCGAAGAGGCGTAAGGGACGGCAATCGGGATCGATCGTCGGCAATCGGGATTCGGCAATCGGCAATCGTGTAAGCACAAAGGCCCGCCTCGTTGAGGTGGGCCTTTTTCGTTGGCGGGTTGCGCGGCGGCGATGGCACGACCGAAGCCCAGAAAAGTTTTCAGCGAAGTAAAGGAAGGGATGGAAGGGCGGACGCGGACGCGCGGCGGTGCGGGGCGATTCCTGATGAACGCTCGCGCAAGACGTGAGAGTCATGCCTCACGCCTGACGTTTCTTGCCTTTCAACTCTCGACTCGGAACTCGCGTCTCGCGACTCATGCCTTCGCGGCCGGGTCGTGCCAGATCACCTCGCTGGCTTCCTTCTTGACCGCTTTGCGGTAGCCGAAGACGCCGAGGGGGAACGACAGGATGTAGATGCCGAAGACGATGCTGGCAGTGAGCCAGCCGTCTTTCATGATGCCGAAGACGACCAGCGCCACGCCGGCGATCAGCGCCGGGACGATCCGACGGCTGACGCGCAGGCCCTTGACGGACCACATCGGGATCTTGCTGACCATGAAGATCGCAAGGATCGCGGTCCAGGCGATGGTCATCGTCGGGTGAATGCTGAGCTTGAGCGAGGACATCTCCAGCATCGGCGGGATCAGCACGGCCCCGCCGGCGGACGGGGCCGGGAGACCAGAGAAGAACTTGCCGGTCGGCGCGCCGGGGCGTTTCTTGCTGACGCTGGCGGCGAAGCGTGCGAGGCGGATCGCGGCGCAAAGCGCAAAGAGCATGACCACCGCGAGGCCGATGACCTCGGTTTCCTTGCCGAAGACGTCGGCGTTCTTGAGCTGCCACTGGTAGATGATGAAGGCGGGGGCGACGCCGAAGGCCATGAAGTCGGCCATGGAGTCAAAGACCTCGCCGAAGCGGCTGGTGGCGCGCAGGAGGCGGGCCATGCGGCCGTCGAGGCCGTCGAGGATGAACGAGATGATGACCGCGACGAGGGCCTCGCGGAGCATGCCCTGCGTGGCGTAGTGGACCGCGGCGAGGCCGGCGCAGAGCGAAGCCGCGGTGATCATGTTGGGAAAGAGCTTGCGGAGCTCGATCTCGCCCGGGGGCATCGGGGCCACGGGGCCGTCCGCGTCACTGGCCTGGCGGCGGATCACCGAAGCGCTCCAGTCTCGGCGGGGGCGGCGGGACGGACGACGGTTTCGACCTGGGGTTTGGGCTGGGGGGCCGCGAGCTTGGCCAGGAGCGATTCACCGGCGATGACATGCTCGCCGACTTGCACGAGGATCTCGGCGTCCTGCGGGAGATAGATCTCAGCGCGGGAGCCGAAGCGGATGAGGCCGAAGCGCTCGCCGGCGCTGACCGTCTGCCCCTCGCGGAGCGAGTTGACGATGCGGCGGGCGACCCACCCGGCGATCTGGACGAAGGCGATCTGGCGGCCGCGCGGGTCGGTGAGCAGGACGGCCGAGCGCTCGTTGCTCTCGCTGGCCTTGTCCATCGAGGCGTTGAAGAACGTGCCCGGCGAGTACACGACCTTGGTGATCTTGCCCGCGGCGGGGACGCGGTTCACATGGACATTGAAGATGTTCAGGAAGATCGAGACCCGCTGCATCTGGGGAGGCGTCTCCCCGGCCGGAGCCAGGTTCGCCGGGAGGGGGGCGGCGTCGATCTTGATGACCTTGCCGTCGGCGGGGCTGATGATCTGATCGGTGCCCGGCGGGGTGACGCGATTGGGGTCGCGGAAGAACCAGAGCGACCAACCGGCGACGAGCAGGGCGGCGAGCATGACCGGGATGCCCCACCAGCTCAAGAGAATGATGGACAGGCCGCCGAGGATGAGGGCACCGGCGACGATGGGGATGATGACAACCCAACCTTCAGGAGCGATCTTCAAGACAAATCTCAACCGGGCCGCAGGAGCCCGCGAACAAACGAACCAAATCCCCGCCGCCGAGCTCGGTGGGGATGAACACTGAGAGTATATGCGGCGTCTTCGAGGCGTGGTGGCAGAGGTCTGTTCGGTGAGTGGCACAGGGGGAGAGGACCGCACATGAGCACGACGGCAGACGGGACGCGGGACAGGCGCACGCGGGATTGGGGGGCACTCTGCGCGAGGATGGAATTCCAAACGGAATCATAACGTCTCACCCCGCACCCTCGCTGCGCTCCAGCCTCCGTCAGCGCCCCAGCCCCATCCCGGGACTGAGCGACGATTCGGCGACCCGTTGCCCCGCAGGTCGTGGGCTCCGGGGGAGGTAGGCACAGCTCCTCTGGCGTCCGTCGCCACACCTGCGGCTTCCGCCAGAAGTCCGATCGCCGCCGCCAAAGGGTCGCCGCGAGGGGGCTCGCGGCGAGTGTCGTGTGCCTGAACCGCTCAGAGTTCGCTGCTGGTGGACCGCCGCGAGCCCCGCTCGACGGACCCACCGTGCCAGGCAAAGGCCCCAAGCCCCCGCGTTGCGACTCCGCCACCGTGCCACTTGGCCACTCTATAGTCTCGACCCCGCCGCTCTCTCGGCGGCCAACTTTGAAGGAGTGTTGAGATGCGCAGCCAGATTGCACTGTCGTTTGTCGTTGTCGCCGGACTGGTCTCCAGCGCCGTGGCTCAGACGCCGTACACCTACCTCGCCATCGGCGACTCGGTCGGCTTCGGTATCACCAATGGCGCGTCGTACACGCAGCTTTCCAACGGCGACCGCGGCTACGTCTCGCTCTACGCCGACTATCTGGCGACGCAGAACGCCGGCCTCCGCCCGACCGTCGTCAACGCGTCGATTTTCGGCGACGACTCGACGAGCTTCTCAAACCTTTCGAACCCGGCCCGCGCCCTGAACACGAACTACCCGCCGTTCCCCGGGCTCACGACGCAGGCGAACTTCATCACTAGCACGATCACGCAGGCCGCGGCCAATGGCGCGCCCGTGCAGCGCGTCACCATCTCGCTGGGCGCCAACGACCTGCTCGGCGTCGTGCAGTTGCCCGGCTTCATTGGCCTGCCCGAGACGACGCAGGCGGCGCTGGTGTTTGGCGCGCTCAACACCGCGCAAACAAACATCGGCACGATCTACGCCACGCTCCGCGCCGCTCTGCCCACTGCGGAAATCGTCGCGGTGGGCTATTACGACCCGTTCGCGATCCTGCCGGGCAACCCGAATTCCGCGTTCACCGCCGGCGCGGTCAACGCGCTGAACCAGATCATCCAAGCCTCCGCCGCGAGCATCGGCGCGCGATACGTCGAGACCGCCAGCGCGTTCCTGGGCAACGAGGCCACGCTGACGAACATGCTGCTGGACCAGACCACCACGCAGCCCAACGTCCACCCCACCGCGGCGGGCTATCAGGTCATCGCCAACCAGATCATCCCCGCGCCCGGTGCGGGCTTTGCGCTCGCCTTCGGCATCCTTGCGCACACGCGCCGCCGACGCGCGTCGGCCGCGCCGGTCATGTCATAATCTGATCGCACCCCGCGGCATCACAGGCCTCGCCCGCATCAAAGACACACTGACCACCGAACAACGCCGCACCCGTGTGCGGCGTTGTTCTTTGCTGCTTTGAGCTTTGAGCTTTGGGACTCGCCGTAAGTCTGCGGGAGGCAGGCGGGACGCCTGCCCCACACTCTGCCACTCTGCCACTCTGCCACTTCGCCACTTCCCCGCTCACTGACGCGTATACGTCGACGTGAACGGCTTCTCCTTCGACTTGGCCGGATCGAACGACACCGTCTGCGTGAGCGTCGTTTCGTTCACGCGCTCGTACACGACACCCAGCACGCCCTCGGCGTCGCCGGTGCCGGCAAACTCAACGCGATTGGGCGCGATGGACTTGATCTTGAAGAGCGAGATCGCCGCGCGCTCGGGCGGGACTTCGAGCTTCGTGTGAAGATGCCGCAGGCGGAGCACGATCTCGTCGCCATCAAGGGCGATCTGCGAGACCTCGACGAACGCGCACTTGCCGTCGCGCCGGACCTGGCGGAAGGTGCCGATCATCACGCTGCCGCGCGCGGGCATCCAGTGCTCCTCGTTGACGGTCTTGTTGGGGTTCACGCAGACCCAACTGCCCGTCATGAAGGCCAGTGGCGCGAGCTTCGCATCGGGCTTGGCCGAGTCGGGCAGCACGAGCGCCGCCGGCGCGGGCTCGATCTTCTCCGCCGAGCGACACCCGGCGAGCCCGACGAAGGACGACAACACAATGAGGGCAGACGCGACGCGGGCGGCGGGAACGAGTGTCATCGGAGGCTCCGTGGTGAATGCGCATCGAGGGACGAGCGGGAGAACAACGGGGAACGGGCGATGTGGAACAAGTAAGGGTGAAACACACGTTCGACGGACAGACACACCGCGACACGCAAACACACGATTCGCGGGTTCTGGCCCACAAAATGGGCTTCGGACAATAGCGCCCGCCCGTCTCTATCGGAATCCTTGAGAAGCCAGCGGCGAATGACCGATCTTTCTCCTGTGACCATGTTCGGCCCGTCCAACTTGAGCGGCATCCCCGGTCCTCGCGATGTGGACCGTACGAAGCCGAAGGCGTCGCGCCGGATCGGTGCCGCGACCGGGGCTGAGAGTGATCGCGAGCTCATCGACACGGTCGAGTCCACCGACTCGGTGGAGCTGAGCAAACGGCTCGCGGGCGAAGGGCAAGAGGAAGCGGCGGACGATCGCCGCAGACACGCGCCGCCACCGATGCCAAAGCCCGACGACGAGAAGGCGCACATTGATCTCAGCGCGTGAGCGAGAGGGGGCAGAAGTGAAGCACTGGGGATTGGGCACTGGGTGAAGGCAAACCTCAAAGCAGCAAATGGACATTACGCGTTTTGAGGGTGGCGTTCTCTGACACAATCGGCGCGTCCAGCAATCGCGGACAAAGTCGGTTCGCCGCTAACATCTGCGATGGAACCTGCGGCACACGAAACACCTCCTGCGCCCGAAGCCAAGCCGCGTGCAACTGGCGAGGACTCGTCCAAGCTGCGGCGGAAGACGCTCGGTCGAAAGCGCCGTGTGCTGGGCTGGACACTCCTCGCCGTAGGCACGCTCGTCGCCGCGATCTGGGCCGCGTCGGGATCGTGGACGTTCTACTACCGCCGCTCGACGCTCACCATCTACATGAGCGATGGCACGGTGACTTCAATGCGGACGATGGCGGGCAAGGCGGAACTCGACGGCTTCAATGTGACCCGATCCGACCGCGGCTTTCGGTTGTTTCCAGAGAAGGCCGTGCGGTGGCATGGGATCGGTGCGTTTCGTGGCGCTGGTGGAATGTCGGGCTACAAGTTCGGCTTCGGATACAACAGCGGATCCTTCACCGAAGTTTCGCCATGGCCGGTGCCACTGGTATTCTGGCCCGTGGGTGCCGTGTTGCTGCGCGCGGGCTCGCTGAAGCGCAGGCGCGCCGCGAACAACCAATGCCCGTCTTGTGGCTACGACCGCGCCGGACTGAAGGCGAGCGCGTCGTGCCCCGAGTGCGGCACGACGTCGCCCGATGCGACGACCGCAGTCGCTCCATCCACCAAAGGCGCGGCACAATGAGACCGCCCCAACCCGCGAAGTAGGTCGGCCGAAGACGCCGCGCGATTGGGTGGGTGCACTGCGTGCTCTGGCCGCTGCCTGCGGTTGTAGGAATTGCCGCCGCCGCATTCCTGCACGCGGGAATCGTCGCACGTCGGCGTTTACTCGCGCGCGGCTGCAATCGTTGCGAATATGACCTGCGTGACCTCAGCGCTGCCTCGCGCTGACCGGAGTGGCGAGCCCCCGACGGTGCGTCGGGGCGCGCCGCGAGCTGGGAGTCTGCGGAAGGCAGGCGGGACGCCTGCCCCACGGAGTGGCTCACTTCATCGTGAACAGCTTCTTCACGGCGTGGATCGTCACGGCGCGGCCCATCGCGCCGATGGACTCGGTCAGTGGGATCTTCTTCGGGCAGACCTTCACGCAGTTCTGGGCGTTGCCGCAGTCACCGACGCCGCCGGGGCCGCTGAGGGCATCGAGGCGCTGCGGCGCAAGCTCCTTGCCGGTGGCGTGCGAGTTGAAGAGACGCGCTTGGCTGATGGCGTGAGCGCCGAGGAAGGCTGTATCCCAGTTCTTGGAGTCGGGCTCCTGGTTGAACTGCGGGCAGGCTTCGAGGCAGCAGCCGCAGCTCATGCAGGTCGAGAGCGTGTAGCGGACTTCCTGCTCTGCCGGCGTCTCGCGCGGGCCGGGGCCGAGGGCGTAGGTGCCGTCGATGGGCACCCAGGCGCTGACGCGCTTGAGGTTGTGGAAGACGCGCTGGCGGTTGACGCTGAGATCGCGAACAACCGGGAACTTGCTCATGGGCTCGAGCGTCACGACGTCGCCGTCGTTCGGCGCGATCTGGTCCAGCAACGCCGAGCAGGTCTGGCGGACCTTGCCGTTGACGACCATCGTGCAGGCGCCACAGACCTCTTCGAGGCAGCCCGAATCCCACACCACCGGCGTGGTGCGCGAGCCCTCGACCGTCACCGGCTTGGCGGCGATCACCTGCAGGGCGGCGATGATGTTCATCCCTTGCCCAGTCGTGACCGAGAGCGAGAACGACTCCCAGCGCTCGGGCTTGCCGGGCCCGTCGCAGCGCTTGATCTTCATCGTAATGGTGCGGGTGCCGGGCTTGGCGGTCGAGGGTGTGTGCATGGTTGGTTCTCAATCAGTCAGATTGCACGAACGGCGCATCAAGAGAAACACGAAGGCAAACGCAGGATCTTCAACGTTCAACGCCAGGCCCGACGGGGGTCAAACCCCTGCGCCAGCCAGCGAGCCCGTCGGCACGTTTGCGCCGGAGGCGTCGGACGGACGGGTGGGTGCCGGGTTGGCCGGCTTGTCGTCTTTCTTGCCGTAGGTGCGGGCGGTGGGTTGGATGAGCGTGGCGTCGATCGGAACAAACTCGACGCTCACCTCGCCGCTGGGCGAGCAGCGCGCGACGGTGGACTTCATGAACTCCTGGTCGTTGCGATCCGGGAAGTCCGGGCGGTAGTGCGCCCCGCGGCTCTCCTGACGACGGAACGCACCGAGGGCCAGAGCCTCGGCGAGGATCAGCATGTCACCGACCGAGCGCGCGTACGCCATTGACTGATTCGTCCAGCCGCCCGCGTCCGCGAGCTTGAGCTTTGAGTAGCGGGCCTTCAGCTCGCCGAGCTTCGACAGGCACCGCTCAAGGCGCGGCCCGGTGCGCACGACCGTGCAGGCCTCGGTCATTTCCACGCCGAGCTCGCGGCCGATGATGTAGGGATTCGTCGCGGGGTCATCGGCGCCCGTGGTGTCCACAGCGTCCACGAGCTTCTTGACCTTCGCGGACTCCTGCGCCACGGCGCCGTCGTAGAGCGACTGGCTGATGTCCTTGGTGGGCTTGTTGCTGGATGGGCCGCTGCGAACGTAGTTGGCGACGCTGACGCCGCAGAACACGCCGTCAAAGATGCAGCTGAGCAGGGCGTTTGCGCCCAGGCGGTTGGCGCCGTGATACGCGAAGCTGACCTCGCCGAAGGCGTAGAGGCCTTGGACGTTGGTCATGGCGTTGTTGAACTCGCCCAGGGCCATGCCCTGGCCGATCTCGGCGTTGATCGGTGCGCGGGTGCCGCTCTTATGCTTGGTGCGTGGCGTCGCGGGCGTGTATGAGCCGGGCGTGAACGACGTCCAGAGGCCGCCCATGCTGTAGTGAACGCCGGGGAAGATGCGCATCGGCGTGGTGTACGGGTCTTCGCCGACGAACTTCTCGTAGATCTCCAGGATGCCTTCGAGCTTCTTCTGGAGGTACTCCTTGGGCTTGTGGGTGAGGTCGAGGTAGACCTGTTGCCCGCCGCCGACGCCCATGCCGTGGTTCACGCAGAGATCGAAGATCTCGCGGGTGGCGATATCGCGAGGCACGATGTTGCCGTACGCCGGGTACCGCTCCTCAAGGAAGTAGTAGCGTTCATTCTCGGGGATGGTCTTGGGGTCTTGGCCGCTGCGCGGATGAACACCCCATGTGCCGTCGGGGCGCTTGAGCGCCGGAACCCAGACGCGCCCGCCTTCGCCGCGGGCGCTCTCGCTCATGAGGCGGAGCTTGTCGGCGCCGGGGATGGCGGTCGGGTGGACCTGGATCATCTCGGCGTTGGCGTAGTGAACACCGGCGCGGAAGCAGCGCGCCGCGGCGGCGCCGTTGCACATCACGCTGTTGGTGCTCTTGCCGAAGATCAGCCCGCAGCCGCCGGTGGCCATGATGACCGCATCAGCGCGGAAGGCGCGGATCTGCATGGTGCGGATGTCCCGAGCGACGATGCCGACGCAGCGACCGCTCTCGATGACGGGCCAGAGGAACTCCCAGTGCTCGTACTTGGTCACGTTGCCTTCGGACTCGTGACGCCGGACCTGCTCATCGAGTGCGTAGATGAGTTGCTGGCCGGTGGTTGCGCCGCTGAAGTGGGTGCGCTTGAAGAGCGAGCCGCCGAAGAGCCGCAGGTCGCGATAGCCCTCGCTGGTGCGGTTGAAGGGGACGCCCATGCGATCGAGCACATCGATGATGCGCGGGGCCCAGTTGGCCATTTCGAGCACCGGGTGCTGATCGGCAAGGAAGTCACCGCCGTAGACGGTTTCATCGAAGTGTTCGTACTCGCTGTAGCCCTGCTGACGCGCGACCTCGTTGCAGGCGTTGATGCCGCCTTGCGCGCAGACGCTGTGGCTGCGTTTGACGGGGACGACGGAGAAGAGATCAACGCCGACGCCGGCTTCGACCAATCGGGCTGACGCCGCGAGGCCTGCAAGGCCGCCGCCGACGACGATGACGCGCTTTTCGTTTCCAGTTGCCGCCATGAAACACGTCCTTTCCGCAACACACTTCGCGATTGGCCCGACACCGGAGGACGTGAGGAGGTGGGTGGATCGGGGACTTGGGTCGGGCGTCGCGATGATTTTTCGTCAACTGCTCAGCGCGGGTCGGGTGGCCCGCGTGTTCTCGGACTAGTTCTTGCCGAGGGTTGAGGGCTCGGTCTTGAGGGGCGTGATGTTCTGATCGGTCAGGTGATGGCGTTTCGGGATGGGCTGGCCGTACTTCTGGTAGTACGCCTGTTCGACGCGTGTGGCCTGAACGGGATCCAGAAGGAAGAAGCCCAGCAGCGACGCCCACGCGGCAAGCATCAGCCCGGTGCCGATCGCGGCGCAGGCGTAGCCCCACTGTTGCTGGGCGCGCTGCGAGACCGTGAGGCCCCATGTGATCGCGCTGGTCCAGAGCCCGTTGGCAAAGTGGAAGACCAGCAGCGTGATGCCGACGAAGTAGAACGCCGAGACGAGGACGCCAGCAAGAGTGATCTCCGTACCGCCTCGGAGCGACAACGCCAGCGTGCTCGCGGCGTAGTGGTGGCTCCAGGTCGTACCACCCGGCACGAGGAACGACCAGCCCCACCGCAACGTCGCGACGTGATAGAAGATGAAGAGGATGCCGATGTAGCCGCTGATCCGCTGGAGCGTGTACCGCCAGTTGGCCCCGTAGCCGTAGTTGCGGGTGTTCGAGCGCCCGGAGAACGCGTAGACGAAGCCGAGGACCGAGTGGAACGCGATCGCGGCCCACAGTGTCAGCTCGATCAGGAGTAGATGCGGGATCGAGTTGTTGATCCAGACCACTTCCTTGTGGAAGTAGAACGCGCCGCCCTCGGCGAGGCTCATGTCCGCGCCATCGCCACGCAGGCCGACTTTGCCCCACATGATCGAGGAGTTTGTCACCAGGTGCGCGATCAGGAACACGCCGATCGGGACGATCCCGCTCAGCGAGTGCAGCCGGCGCAGCAGCAGGTGGTGTCGATCAAGGAAAGAAACGCTGGACTGCGAAACCGGGGTGTTCGACACTGATCACTCCAGAGCAACGTGGCAGCCTCGCGCCGCCACACACCACCATCACGCCCCCATCCCCGAGTCCCTCAACTCACCGGCGCCGGCCACGAGGCCCCGCCGCATCTTTGCCTGCATTATCCCCCGCCGACACGCGGGCGTCCGGCACTGCATCATCCAGCGGTCAGGGCGTGATCTTCATGTTCCCCATCGCACCGCCAGTCAACCCCCCGCCCCCACCGCCCGGCGCGCCGCCGAGGCTGCCAGCCCCAGGCCCACGCCCAAGCCGACCCTCACGCACGGCCTGCGCAACAGCGCCCTGAAGCTCGACATACCGGGAACGCAGCTCCGCGAGCACCTGCGTGATGTCCTCGCTCTCCTGCTGCGTCAGGTTGCCCTTGGTCTTCTTCTCCAGCACATCGAGCAGATCGATATGAAACGCGGCGTACTCCAGCGAGATCATCGCACGACCCGTCGCCGGATCAGGGAACGCGCCCATGTACACCAAAGCCTGCGACACCAGCGTGCTCATCAAACCCTGGAAGTCCGCCGGCGGGATCTCGCGGGCCGCAGCGCCGCCGCGACCGCCGGCACCGGCGGAGCCCTTCTGCTCCTGCGACGCCAGCCGCTCCTTCTCCGCGGCGGCCTGCGACTTCCAATCCGAGTCCACCGCGATCTTGTTCGCGCCAGCCTCAGCCGCGGCGGCCTGCGTCGGCGCAGCCTTCGGCTGGTCGTCGCGCTTCTTCCAGTCTCCGTCGATGATCAGCTTTGGCTTGTCGGCTTCGCTCATGGGATCGGCCCTTCCTTTCACAACTCTAGATGCCCCAAGTCACGCACGCGCACGCCGACTGGCAGATCGCGCGCCCCGGCCCGCTCCTGGCCGCCCGCGCGGCTGTCGGCGCCGCCGGATATGCTGATCGAGTCAAGAGCGGCACGAACACCAGCCGCCGCGACGCAAGGCACGGATTGCCGCGCGTCGGATCCGGTCGGGCCGGGATCAACGCACAGAACCGAGGTCGCCATGAATCGCCACGCAGACGCCCGTCAAACCGCCACCACGCCTCGCTCGCGACGCACGATCGCGTTCCACACACTCGCCGGTACGCTCCTTTCACTCGGAGCACTCGCCGGCGGCTGCTCGTCGGACACGACGCCGCAGACGGAGCTGCGCACCGAAGCTGCCCCCGTGACCACCGCCATCAACTTTGATGAGTTCCGCAACGCGGGTGCTTCCCCCGGCGCAACACCAGCGCTCGAAGCAAACAGTGGCAAAGCACCAGCTCGCGCAGCAAACGCGGGCACACCGGCCGGTAGCCGCGCCGGTGCGGCTCGATCCGCGATCGATCCGAATGTCACGGTGCTCGAGGGCACGGGCCTCGCACCCATCCCGCGTCAGCCCGCTCGGCTGAACCCCGGCATGGCGGTGGCCTCAACGCCCGACCAGCCCGAGGGCGTGAGCATCAGCCCCGGCGCGCCGGCGGGACCGCTGAGCCCAGCGGCAAAGCCCGCGGGCAGGCCGATCGTCGTCGATGCGCTGGTGGGCCAGATCAACGGCAAGCCCGTGTACGCGTCGCAGTTTCTCGAGGAGTTTGAAGCACGCTTCACGGCGCAGGCGGTCGAGAACAAGGACACGCCACGACTCTGGCAGCGCGACGCGGTCGCCGCGGTGCGGACGAAGCTGCAGAACGAAACCGTGCAGGAACTCATGCTCGCCGAAGCGCGAAGCGTGCTCTCGCCCGAGGAACGCAAGGGTCTGCTGTTCTTCCTGAGCAACATCCGCGAGAACCTGGTGAGCCAATCCGGCGGCTCGGCGGAAGCCGCGAACGCGCGCCTCGCTGAGATGGAGGAAGGGTCGCTGGACATCCGCGCCCGGAACGAGCGCGACCTGGCGCTCTTGCAGATGATCTATCAGCGGTTCATTATCCCGCGCGTCAACGTGAGCTGGCGCGACGTGCAAGTGGAGTACGAGCGGCAGTTTCTTCGCTTCAACCCGCTGGGCACCGCGACGGTGCGCATGATCTGGGCCGAAGCTCGCGACACCGCGAAAGTCACGCAGATCACCTCCGACCTCGCCAGCAAGCCGTTTGCCGATGTCGCAAGCGACCGGGCGCTCAACCTCTTCCTGCCATCGGGCGGCGGCAAGTACGAGTTCGAGCTCGAAGGTCGCGAGATCAAGGACGCCAAGCCGTTCAAGCAGCCGGAGCTGAACACGCTCTTTTCGTCGCTCTCGCCGACGACGGTCGGCGGGCCGATCACCTATCGCGACCCCGACCGAAACCGCGATATCACCGCGTGGATGTTCGTCGAAAAGCTCGACCGCCCGGCTGGCAAGACACTGCAACAAGCCCAGCTTGAGCTGTATCGCGAGCTGCGCACCCGCAAGCTCGACGAAGAGTCGCGCCGGTTCGTGCTCCGCATCAAAGAGAAAGGCACCGCGACCAGCGAAGAAGAGATGATCGCACGCCTGGTCAACATCGCCGCCCAGCGCTTCTTCGTCCCCGCCGCGACGGCGGCGGCGACAGCAACACCCGCGCCAAGTCCCGGCAAGTAGCGTCCACCCAAACTCGATCCGGAGTGAGACGACCCAACGCGCCACGAGCCGGTCACCCACACGCGAACGACCATCTCCAGCTCCATTTCACGTTCACGTTTCCCTCCCATGCTCGCCGCGCTCCGCCAAGCCCGCGCCCGCATCGCCCGATGGCTCAAGAACCTCGGGATCCGCACGCGTGCGCTGACACCAACCGAGCGGCTCGGGCGACGGGGTGAGTCTGCCGCGGTGTCGCACCTGCGCCGTCGGGGCTACGTCGTCCTCGGCCGAAATCTCCGCGTCCCGATGGGCGAGGCCGACATCGTCTGCCGCGCTCCGGATGAACGCACAATCGTGCTGATCGAGGTCAAGGCCCGCGTCGTCGGACCTGATCGATCGCCCTTGCAGCGATCCACCGAGAGCGCGATCGACGAGCGAAAGCGGTCCACACTCCGCCAGATCCTGCGGCACCTCAGCGCCCACAACCGCTGGGCGCGCCGCGCACGACGGATCGATGTCATCGCGATCGACTTCGACGAGCACAATCGTGTCCGCGAGCTGCGCCACCATGTGAACGCCGTCGCGTGCAAGTAGCACCCCATACCCCCCCCATCACCGCTCACCCTCCCCCGATTCCGATCGGGGGAGGTGCCGCGCCTCGCGGCGGAGGGGGCGTGTCTACAAGATCTTTGTTGTCACAACAATCGCCATGAGTCCCCGGGCCCCGTCTGGCTCGCGGACTCGCCATCTCCCCCGCTTGAGCGGGGGAGAGTGGTGGGCTTCACGAGCCCACCCACGCCTCACACCGTCTTCTGCCCCGCCAAGGCCCCGCGGAACTCACCCTCAGCCTTCATCTCCGCAACCCGCGCAACATCCATCGTCAGCGGCAGGATCACGCTGAACATCGAGCCCATGCCCGGGTCGCTCTGCACGATCAACTCACCCTGCAACATGCTCGTCAGTTCCTTGCAGATCGCCAGCCCCAGCCCCGTGCCCGCGTGCTTCCGTGCGTAGCCGGTGTCGAGCTGCGTGAACTTCTCGAAGATCCGCCCCAGATCCTCACGCTTGATGCCCGGGCCGGTGTCCAGCACGCTGATGCGCACGCGCTCGCCAAGTTCCGGCACCGCCGGCGAGCCGCCGCTCAGCGTGCCAGCGCTCGCGCCGGTGCGTGTGACCAGCCGCTCGGCCCGCAGCGTCACCAGCGGCGTGCGTACCACCCCACGTGCCTCACCCGCATACTCCCGGAGCTGCGCCGCCTCGCGCTCGGCTTCGTGCGCATCGGCGGTGAACTTGATCGCGTTGCTCAACAGATTGAAGATCACCTGCTGCAGCTTCCGCGCATCAGTCTCGACCCGCGGCATGTCCTCCGCAAGCTCGACGCGAAGCTCAACACCACGCTTATCCGCCACCGGCTTCATCAGGGCCGCGAGCTGCTCGCAGCGCTCGCGAATATCCACCGGGCGCAGTTGCATCTCCATCTTGCCGGCCTCGACCTTCGCCATCTCCAGCAGGCCGGTGATGAGATCCAGCAGCGCGCGACCGGCGGTCAGGATGTTTTCCACGTACCGCCGGCGCTTGGCCAGCCGCCCGCTGTCGTCACTCTCCACCTCGCGCCCGAAGCCTTCATCCAGCAACTCGGCAAACCCAAGGATCGAGTTCAAGGGCGTGCGCAGCTCGTGCGTGACGTTCGCCAGGAACTCGCCCTTGAGCTTCGCCGCCTCGTACAACGCCACGTTCCGCTCGGTCAGTTCGTTGAGCTTCTCATCAAGGCTCGCGTTGATCGCGCGAAGCTGCTTCTGCTGCGCCTGAAGGGCCGTGAGCATCTCGTTGAACGCCTCGGCCAGATCCTCAAACTCGTCGCGCGTCTGTATGTTCGAGCGCGTGTCGAGGTTCCCCTCGCGAACTTCCTCTGCGGTCTCTCGCAACCGGCGCACCGGTGAGAGGATGATCTTGTTCGTCACCAGATAGAACACCAGCACCGCAAGCCCCAGCGCCACACATCCCGCGGCGAAGAGATAGAGCGTGTTCAACAGCATCTCGCTGGCCGCGGCGGGGCTCGATCGTTCGATCACCACCACGCCGTCGAGCTTGCCGTCGGCATCGCGAATCGCCCGCACGACGCGATACTCGCGCACCGTGAACCGCCATGCCGCTTCACTGTAATCGCCAATCTTCGGATCGCGTTCCAGCAGGCCCCAGGCACGTTGAATGAGCGAGCTGCGTTGCGAGGCCACGCCATACTCGGCCCGCCCGACGATCATCAATGTGGCCTCGCCCGCGAAGAGGCGCCGCCCCTTCTCCAGCATCGCCAGCCGCGCATTCACAGGCGCGGTCGCTGGCGGGCCCGCCTCCGACGAGGCGCCCTCGCTCGGCACAGGCGACGTTGGCGTGGCATCGCCCCCCGCCGCCTCTGCGCCCCCCACACCGCCGGACGGCCCCGACCACTGCGGCCCCGCCCGTGCCACCGCCTGCTCCCACGTCGTCAGCACCTGACGCGAAACCTCCAGCTCCGTCTCATCCACCATCGAGTTCATCTTGAACCACGGCACCGCCAGCGCACTGGAGATGATCAGCACCGCCGCCGCCCCGAAGAGCAGCAGACACTTCGTCGCCAGTGAGAGTCGGCCGAGCATGCAACACGCAGTGTACGGAAAGACCAGAGCCGACGCGGGCCGAACGCCGATCCGCACCCCCGCTGATACACTCCCCAGCATGGAGAACAGCGAGCACACCAGCCCGCTTCCGATACCGGGGCCCCCCACCTGCGACGCGTGCGGCGTGGCGCTCGTGGTCCAGCTTGACTCGGTGAGCGGTGCGCCCGTGGTCGATCGCGGGCGCGCGATGATGCGTTGCCCCGCGTGCGGCGAGATCAAAATCACGGACCGCCACCCGACGGTCGTCCGGCGCCACAAGCGTTACAACCGACTGGTCTGGATCATCGGTGCCCTCATGGGCGTGGTCGCGTTCGGAATCGAACTCGTGGTGGGGCTCCAAGACCTCAATGACTTCGGCATGATCAAGTTGTCGTCGCGACCGCTGGCGATCGCGGGCTTGACGCTCGGCTCCGTGGTGATCACCTGCGAAGCGTTGCGGGCCTGGGCCGCAGTGATCGACCCGCTCAGGCGAATGAACATCGTCGAAGCGATCGCGCTCGCGGTGTTCATGAGCATCGCAGGCGGAGGCACGATCGCTACGACCGTCGCGATGTACTTGTACTTGCCCCGCCAGTAACGCCACCGCCCGCGGACGCCAGGAACGCCCGCGGAGCGCACCGCCGCCACTCAACGCACCGCGGCCGAGATGCCCATACCCTGTGGGCAACCATGCCCCTTGATGTCTATCTCGAAACGTTTGGCTGTCAGATGAACGAGCTCGACTCCGAGCTGGTCTCATCGCAGCTTCGCACGCTCGGCTACCGCTTCACGCCGGACATCCAGGCCGCGAAGGTCGTGCTGTTCAACACCTGTTCTGTCCGCGAGCACGCCGAACAGAAAGTCTGGTCGCGCTTGGGCGAACTGGCCGTTCGCAAGGTGCGCGAGCCGTCGCTGGTCGTCGGCGTGCTGGGTTGCATGGCCGAGCGCGAGGGCGATGCGTTCATCAAGCGAATGCCGGTGATCGACATCCTGGTCGGCCCGGCGGATCTGGACAAGCTCCCGTCGCTGCTGGACAACGCCGTGCGCACGCGCATCGCCTTGGCCGCCGACGCCCCCGAGCCCCCGCCGCCGGAGGTTGATTCCCTCCCGTCGTTCATCAAGAAATCGCTTGTTTCAGCGGGTGAAATCGCACTTCAGGGCTCCACGAGCCGTCGCTCACAGACGCTCGCCGCCGCGGCGGACCAGCTCGAGCTGCTCGACCTGGCTCGCGCCACATCGCCCGATGATCACTCCGGTTCGGCATACGTCCGCATCACCCGCGGCTGCAACAAGTTCTGCACCTATTGCGTCGTCCCGTTCACCCGCGGCGCCGAGGTCCACCGTCCGCCGGACCACATCGTCGACGAGTGCAAGCGCCTCGCAGATGCCGGGATCATCGAGATCACGCTGCTCGGCCAAACGGTGAACCACTACCGTTTTGAGGACAGCGCCGCCGTGAGCGTGAACAACGTCACGCAGCCGCAAAAAGGCCGCGTGTACAAATCCGGCGAGGACTTCTCCGACGCGTACACCGGCGAGCGCGTCACCACCTTCGCGGGCCTGCTGAAGCGCATCCACGACGAAGTCCCGGCGATCAAACGCCTCCGGTTCGTCACCAGCTACCCCAAGTCCTTCGGCAACGACGTACTCCAGGTGATCCGCGAATCGCCCCGGATCTGCCGGTATCTGCACGTCCCGGCGCAGAGCGGGTCCGATCGAATGCTCAAGGCTATGAATCGTGGGTATTCCGTGCAGGAATACCTCGATTTTCTCGATCGCGCACGCGAGTTCCTCCATCAGCCGGAGATCGGCCGTCCGCTGACCATCGCCGGCGACATCATCGTGGGCTTCCCCGGCGAAACCGAGGACGACCACCTCGCGACCGTCGAGCTGCTGCGGAAGGCTCGCTACAAGAACTGCTTCATCTTCAAGTACTCGCCGCGGCCTGGGACTGTCGCCTTTGACAAGCTCGCAGACGACGTACCGGATGACGTAAAACGCCGCCGAAACAACGAGCTTCTGAAACTCCAGCAGGAGATCAGCTCCAGCGTCGGCGACGAGTTCGTCGGCCAAACGCTCGACGTGTTCGTGCAGGGCGTCAGCAAGCGCGAGTCGCGGCGGCGAGCCCAGACCGTGCCCCACGCCACCCATCTCCCCCACTCACACGATCACAGTCACGCCCACGCCGCAAGCGGCCAGGGCTCGGGCGTTTCATTGAGCATCGAAGGACGGATCCACGCCCGCCCATCCGCGAATGGGCCCGTGCTGGCGGCGATGTACGCCAGCGACGCGCCGGATGCCGCCGCCGGAGCCGAGGACGCTTCCTGTGCGATCGTGGCCCCGCCGATGAACGAATCGCCCGACTCCCCCGGCAGCCCGGAAGCAGCCACTCAACTCAGCGGGCGAACCGAGGGCGACCTAATCGTGCTTTTCGACGTACCTCGCGGCACGCGCCCCGAATCGCTTATCGGACGCATGGCCAAAGTGCGGATCGCCAGCAGCCACACCCTTTCGCTCTTCGGTGAAGTGGTCGGGACTTCGCCTGAGGGTGAATGACTCGTTTACACGAAACCTTTACAATTTCCCAAACAGGGGACACCGAGAGTCTTCTAGAAGACTCAGGAGAGCAAATCGCCGATTTTGGCATCAAAATCGCGTTACTCCGGCTGAGTGCCACCCCCGCAAGAACACCGGAAACGTCCGAAAGGACGCAGATTCACGCGCAAAATGAAATGAGGGGCTGGCACTGCGGACATCTGTGGTGTACGCTCAGTCCAGCGAAGAGCCCTAAACAGCTCGGCGCGTTGAGCATTCACACACAAGCGTGCTGCCCGCAGTCACGCTCTGAGAAGGAGAGAGAGAAATGCGTCATATCGCTGTTGCACTCATGGCTTTCGGAGGCCTCGCCGCCTCGGCAAGCGCTGACCTTGCGTTCAGCTTTGCTGACCCGGTCGCTGGTCGCCAGGTCACGTTCAACCAGAACGGCATCGCTGGCGCTGGCTCTGGTCTGATGACCTACGACCAGAACGCGGTGATCAACTTCATCATCGACGGCTCGGATGAGCCCAACCCGTTCAGCGTGAACTTCCCGAACGCCCGCATGGAAATGCAGATGGTCGTGTTCGCGGGTTCATCGTTCTTCGGGACGTTCCTCGCGCCGGCCCAGGGCTTCTTCCGCATCTACGACGCGACCAGCGGCAACACGATCCTCCGTGGCGATGCCACCGGTGGCGCGTTCCTCCGCTTCGGCGGCACCAGCTCGCTGCTGCTCTCGAGCGACAACGGCTTCTCGTACACCTTCGGCTCCGAGTTGCAGACGGCGTTGACCAACGCCGGCAACCTCGGCCGCGTCCCCACCGATCCGCAGGAAGGCACGTTCACGATCACCGACGCGATCACGACTGTCGTGAATCCCGGCAGCTCGTCGATCGTCGGTCCCGGCGGCGTGCTCCGCTCGTTCGTCGCTAACACGTCTTACTCGGGCAACACCGCAACGGTGCCGACCCCGGGCGCGTTGGCCCTCGTCGGCCTGGGCGGCCTCTTGGCCGCGCGTCGCCGTCGCTGATTCATCGATCCCGTTCGAGTCACTTTCTCAATCTCAGACTTTCCCTCGACAAGCCGGCTAACGCCGGCTTGTCTTGTTTTCATTTCCGGTGGTATACGAACAGTTTCCGCTTATCGGGCGGCAGGCGCAGGTAGATGTTCGTACTCTGATCCGAATTTCCGCCCAAAAACCAAGGGTAATTGCTCATCGCTTTATGCGGAATCGGCAAAGCCTGCTGAATCTGCGAAAAAAATGTCCTGAACGGGTTGCAAGATCTCCAACGCGCCGTATTCTTGACCCGAATCGCGAGTACACCGGACTCTCTCACACCGGTGTAC
>JALHNK010000007.1 GCA_022843565.1 Phycisphaerales bacterium | reverse complement strand
GCCGCCGCCGCGGCCCCCCCCCCCCCCCCCAAGAGTGAAGCGTGGAGATGCGCCAGTTGCCTGTCCGCGGCCAGCCCTCGTACGTAATAACCCGCAATAATTACGAACACAATGCGAACTTCAAGATCCCCTAGGTCACTTGTCGCTTCGACGGTCTCTTTCGGGTATTCTTCATTCCCTGACCTCGTCCAGTTGCAGTTGAATCGGAGGATCTGACCATGACCACCGCCGCCACCATGCCGAACATCGCGCCGTCCTCCCAGAGCGACCCGCTGCAGTTGATCGATGTCGATTACGTGCGGTTCCATGTTGGCAATGCCAAGCAGGCGGCGTTTTTCTACGCTCACTGCTTCGGCTTCCAGATCGAGCAGGTCAGCGACCTGACCACCGGCTCGCGCGATAGTGCGACGTATCTGCTCACGCAGGGCAACATCCGGTTCCTGCTCACCAGCGGCCTCACCGTCGAGCACCCGGCCTCGATGGAGGTCGCGATGTACGGCGACGGCGTCAAAGACGTTGCCTTCACCGTGTTTGACGCCGAGCGGGCGTTCGATCGCGCCGTCAAGAACGGCGCCTCTGTCGCGCCCGGCGGCGAGCCCCGCACCATTCGCGACACCCACGGCACCGTCACCACCGCCAGCATCCGCACCTACGGACGCTGCATCCACACCTTCGTCAGCCGCACCGGCCGCTACGACCTGCCGACCATCAAGCAGGGCGGCGTCTTCTCGCCGAGCTTCAAGCGCCTCGATGGTGGCATCGCCAACATCCCTTCCGACGGTGCCGTCGGGTGCGCGCCGCAGTCGGGCATGGGCACCAGCATCCTCTCGATCAACGACTACAACCGCAAGAACCCCTGCGGCCTGAAGTACGTCGATCACCTCGTCGGCAACGTCGAGCTCGGCAAGATGAACCACTGGGTGAAGTTCTACGAGGACGTGCTCGAGTTCAAGATGTTCATGCACTTTGATGACAAGGACATCTCCACCGAGTTCTCGGCGCTGATGTCAAAGGTCATGTCCAGCGGCAACGGACTGATCAAGATGCCGATCAACGAGCCGGCCGAGGGCAAGAAGAAGAGCCAGGTCCAAGAGTTCCTGGATTGGCACTGCAACACGCCGGGCGTCCAGCACCTGGCGCTGCGGACCGACGACGAGCTGCACTCGATCGCCGCCCTGCGCAGCCGCGGCGTGGATTTCCTCACGCTGCCGCCGGCCTACTACGACAAGGTGTGGGACCGCGTGAACACGATGCTGAAGCAGCACGGGCACGAAGCCGTTCGCGAAGACCACAACCGCGTGCGCGACCTCGGGATCTTGGTGGACTCCGACGACGAGGGCTACTTGCTGCAACTCTTCACCAAGCCGCTGCAGGACCGCCCGACGCTCTTCTTCGAGATCATCTGCCGCCGCGGTGCGCAGAGCTTCGGCAAGGGGAACTTCAAGGCGCTGTTCGAGGCGCTGGAGCTGGAGCAGGAGCGGCGGGGGAACTTGTAAGGCGTTGCGATCATTCCTTGCTCGGGTCGACATTCACATTTGAAGGGCGTGCGTCATGGATGACCTGCCTCGATCGTCTGTGCCGGCGTTGATCCGCGATGTGCTTTTTGTAAGCACCGGCTACTCGACTCGCCTTGTCATCGAGCTTGTTGACGGGCGGGCGCTCGCGCTGCCGCTTGACTGGTATCCCACGTTGAATGGCGCGCCGGAAAGCGTGCGGGCGGACTGGAGGCTCACGGCAAATGGGCGTGGCGTTCACTGGCCCACGCTGGACTTGGATCTCTCGCTCGCGGGGATGCTCTCCGCACAATCGGAACGGCCCCGAGGGCCGCACGATGCCGAAGTGGATGCGCAACAGCCGCGAGCTTCGCGAGCGGCGTGGGTTCATCGGTTGTGGCGACCCGCACCGATCAGCACGGCTGAACTCAAAGACCCCCCGTCCCTCGTGTTCACGCGGCGGGTGGGCGAAGCCATACTGATTGGCGATCCGAACTATCTCATCGCGAGAATCTCGCCTTTGTCCATTCGCGATGATCGAGTGCGTATCGGCGTGCAGACGGATCGCGGCACGAACGTGATGCGGACCGAAGTGTTTGATGAGATTTCCCGGAACGAGCGTCCCGACGACGAAGGTGAACTCGGCGTTGGCGTACTCAGGTAACGCATCACGTCCCGACTTGTCGTCTGCGATTCGCTCAGCAAAGTCGCCGATGACCTCCCCGGAGCCACCACATGGATCTCGGCAGCCCGTGGGCGATCATCTCGGGTTTGTTCATCGGCCTCGTCGGGCTGGTGATGCTGAACTACGGACGCAAGGAGCTGAACCTGCGCGTCGCGCTGGCGGGGCTTGCGATGTGCGTGTATCCGTACTTCGTCGCGTCGCTCGTGATGACGTGGCTCGTGTTCTTCGCCATCGGCGGCGGGCTGTGGGCGTGGCAGCGGTTCTCTCCGGACTGACTCGCCGCGGGACTCGGCCCCACCCTCCCCCGGTCCCTACCGGGGGAGGTGCCGCGCTTCGCGGCGGAGGGGGCGGGACTTCGAGATACTCGTGATCACAACAATCGCCGGGAGCCGAACGCCCCCTCTGGCTCGCGGACTCGCCATCTCCCCCGGTAGGACCGGGGGAGAGTGGTATTCAGCACTCAGCACTCAGCACTCATCGCTCAGCACTTGCCAACGCCCGCCGCATCACCCCGACCGCATACACCCCCGCGACCGCCTGCAAGAACCGCGGGAAGTCCACCGGGCTGCCGTGGTCGGCGTTGTCGCTGATCGTGCGGATCACCGCCATCGGCACGTTGTGCTCGTAGCACACTTGCCCCACGCTGGCGCCCTCCATCTCCACGCACAGCGCCCGCGGCACCCGCGCCTTGATGCCCTGCGCGACCTTGACGCTGGACACAAACTGATCGCCCGTCGCGATGTCGCCCTCAAACACCCGCGGCTTCGCGACGCCCAGTTCGACGCGAGACCGCGCATCCAGCGCCGTCGAAGCGTCTGAGCGCACGAACGCCCGCGCGCCCTTCAGCAACATCGCCCGCAGCGTGCGGTCGGTGTCCAGGTGCGTGCGGCCCAACAGCGGGATCTCCATCGGCGCAAACAGCGGCGACGCGTCCAGGTCGTGCTGATACAACCGGCGCGCAACGACCAGATCGCCCACGCGCACGCGCTCATCAAGCGAGCCGGCGACGCCGGTGAAGATCAGCGAGTCGCACTTGAAGGTCTGGATCAGGTGCGTCGCGCTCACCGCGGCGGCGACCTTCCCCCAGCGACTCTGCGCGATCACGACGCGCTGGCCGAAGAGATCGCCACTGACGAACTCCCGCCGCGCGATCGTGCGTGATCTCACACGCTTCATGGCGTGGACGATCGAGGCGACTTCTTCGTGCATGGCACCGAGGATGCCGAGGGTCTTCATATTGCGAGGGTACCCAGCGAGCCCAGTCCCGATCAGCCCCGGCTCGGCACGCCCGCGAGCGACCCCTCGCTCATCGGGCGGCGATTGCTCCGTCGGACCGCGATCACCGTCAGCACGATCACGATGCCCAGCAGCAGAACGAGCCCGAAAAACAGCGGCAGCAGGATCGCCAGCAAGCTCGTGCCAATCGCGGCACCGCTCTCGATGGTCGCGAAGATCGGGTTGCCGAAGCCGCCGGTGGTCAGCGTGCTGGCGGCGCGAAGGACGACCGTGGAGGATTGCACCGCCGCCGCGGCGCCGCCGCCGACGATGATGGCCGCCGCCCAGCGGAGCATGTCGCCCTGCGGCGTGGTGGTGAAGCTGAAGACGCTCGCGGCGGCGATCGTGCCAGCGATGATCGCGGCGGGCGTCGCGGCGACGTCCAGGGCATTATCAAGCCAAGGCACCCAATACGCCGCGATCTCCAGGGCGCTGGCGATCAGCAGTGCGATGAGCGCGAAGTCGCTGGTGAGCCACGACATGCTCGTACCAATCGAGACCGCGCCGGCCCGCTCTGCGATGCAGAGCACCAGCAGCGGCACAAAGACACGGAACCCGCACGACGCGGCGAGCCCGATTCCGATGATGACCGAGAGCACGATGTCCATGTTCATCCCTCCGAGCGCACCATGCGTGCGATCCACGGAGTATATTCGGGCCGCGGGACAAACGGTTTCAGAGGGTCGGCGTGAGTTCGGCATCGCGAACGACACTCAGGGCGGAATTGTCGCCGTGGATGCGCCGAAGATGGCCATTCGACAGAATGTAACCCGAACAAACGGCCTCAGGCCTCGACGGTCAGCGGAGCCTGCGAACCGCGCGGCTCGGGCACTTCGGCGATGCGCTTGACGATCGCGTCGTTGAGCTGGAGGCTCACGTACTTGCGGCACTGGCGCAGCGCGGCCCGGATGCTCTTGGCCTCGCTGGAGCCGTGGGCGATCAGGCACATGCCGTTGACGCCGAGCAGCGGGGCGCCGCCGTGCTCGTGGTAGTCGTTCTTGCGGAACATCTCTTTGAAGATGGGCTCGAGCTTGAGCATGAGATCGGGGTCGGCGTTCATGACCTCCGAGCAGATGCCCTTGATGAGCTGGCTGGCCATGCCCTCGGCCATTTTCAGCAGGGTGTTGCCCACGAGGCCGTCGGTCACAACGACATCGCAGATGCCGCTGAACAGGTCGCGACCTTCGACATAGCCGATGTAGTTGATCTGCGGCGTGCTCTTCAGCAGCGTGTGCGTCTCGCGGATCAGGTCCGTGCCCTTGCCCTCTTCGCTGCCGATGTTGATCAGCCCGATGCGCGGCGACTGCACCTTGTTCACGACCTTGGCGACCGTCTCGGCCATCAACGCGTATTGCCACAGGTGGTTCGGGCGCGGCTCAGGATTCGCGCCCGCGTCGGCCAGCACGACCGAGCCGTAGAACGTCGGGATCGGCACCGCGATGCCCGGGCGATGCACGCCCGGAAGGCGACGCATGAACTGCATCGCAGACGCGACGCACGCGCCGGTGTTGCCCGCAGACACCACGGCGTCGCAACGGTTCGCCTCGCGCTGCGAGCCCAGGGCTGCCATGCGGTTCAGCGACGAATCTTTCTTGGCACGCACCGCAGCGACCGCCGACTCATCCATCCCGATCACTTCGGTCGTGTGGACGATCTCGAAGCGCTTGTCGTTGCCGAAGCCCGCCTCGCCGAGCCAATCGCGGCACGTCGGTTCATCGCCGACCAGCACCAGCACATCGCCCGGCGCAAGCTCATCAACAGCCTGGATACAGCCCTTGAGAATCGCATCGGGGGCGTGGTCGCCGCCCATGACGTCAACTGCCAGACGCATGCGGAAGATCCTTCGCTGAAGGAAGAGACGGGGGAGGAGGGTGCCGGCCAGGGGCAGGCGGGGACGGTGGGGGGGCGGGGGGGCGGGGCGTCCGAGAACCGGCCGGAAAAGAAAACAACGCGGGCGCAGCGTGCAAACCGCTGCGCCCGACGGGGACTGCAATTACTTCTGATCGATGCCGATGCCGAGCTTCGGCACGCTGATCCGCAGGCCAGCGCGGACGTAGCCGCTCTCAGCGCTGACGCGATGGTGCTGCTTGGGCATACCGGAGATCGGGCAGGTGGTGACGGTGATCGGAGTCATCGCGTGGTGGTTGCGACGACGACGAGTGCGGCCGTAGGAGACTTTTTGATTCGGAAGCATGCTCGGTTCCTCAACTGCGGACAGGACAATCGGCCGACCCGAGTCCAACGCCACAACGGCGTGAACGCGGAGAGAAAGATAGGGGGGTCGGTGCGGTGGGTCAATCGGCGGGGGGGAAGTGGGAAAGTGGCTGAGTGGGAGAGTGGCGGGGTGGGGGGGGGGTGGGGGGTTAGGCGGGGGCGGGGCGGGGGCGGCGGGGAGGGTGGGGGGTTGGGCGGTGGGTTCGGGCCGCGCGCAGGGCGGTCGGTCGGGAGGGGTGGGGCGGGGGCCTTTCCACTCTGCCACTTTGCCACTTCGCCACTTTGCCACTTCCACGAGTGGACTCGCCCGCGCAGGCGGATAACCTACACGACCAAGCCGCGCCGACGCGGCGCCGCCTCCCTAGCTCAGTTGGTAGAGCAGCTGACTCTTAATCAGCGGGTCGAAGGTTCGAGTCCTTCGGGGGGCATTTCGGAACTTGGCACATGGCCGCAACGGTCGGAAAGGCTTGCTCTGCAAGCCTTTGTGTGTTTTGGTCTGGAGCGGTGGCGTGCGAGGCACTTCGGAGGTTCGCGACAGCGTGAACATGCAGGTAGTCCACGCGTGCAGACGCTTCGTGCAAGCATCCGACCCTGGGAACGAGACGATTTCGGATCGAGTCCGCGCCTCTCTTGCGTCGGTTGACCCGTGAAGTCAGGGTCGGGTCATGCAGTACGATCATCTGGCGATGAGGCCCCGCGAAGGTCAGCTCTGGTCTCCATCAGCAACCGCCCGAGGTGATTCTCGCCGACGCCGTCGCATCGACCCCAGAACGTGTCACCCCAATCGTTGCCTTCGACAAGCTCGGCGTCTTTGGTTTCCACCAGCTTGGCGGCCAGTTCAGTTCCGGGAGCGAACTTGCGGCGAATCAGACGTCGCATGATCTCCACCTTCCGGCCCTCCCAGTCTGGCGGCGGGGGGAGCTTGGCACCGCGGCGCTTCGCCTTTTTCGGACTCGTCGCCGCGGCGATCACGATTCGGTTTTCTTCGGTTGTCGCTTTGGCCGCTTGATACGCGTGCTCAACGCTTGCGTAGGTGTGCCCGGTATCGCTGGTCACCTCGCGCGGAAAGAAGTTCGAGAGAAAGCGATAGTCGCCGACGAAGCGGTCGATCCGAGGCGTCGACAACGGTGGCAGGTCATCGTCGGCCGCGTCGCGGCGGCCCGGCTCTGGTGTGGGTGTCGAGGCCATTGAAGATGGTACTACTGAACCGTCAATTGGTTCCGTTATGTGTGCCGAGCCGCCGCGCCTGCGATCTGGCCAGCGAGTACCTCTGCCCCTGCTGGCCAAGGCTTCAGCGCTTCTAGCAACAGCAACGTCGCGGTCGCGTACCGATGCTTCTTCTCAGGCGACCATCCGACCATGCCAGTGATGTTGTCCAAACGGTCGGCGAGCTTGATCCACTTCGCTCCGTTGCTCATCGTGTGGGCGTGCTCACGCAGGCGGGCCTGCTTCTGCTCCATCGTGGCTTCGGAGCCGAAGTAGTTGGTCACTTCGGTCACCAGTGCCGCGACTTCAGGTCCGAAGTCGACGGCAAAGCGTGCGAGCAGCTCGCGGCTGCCGGCCTCATCAGCGGGGCAGTCCTCAGCAACATCGTGCAACCACGCCGCGGCGAGCACCTCCGGCGGCAGTCCATGGGCCGCGAGCGTCTTGACGACGCGCTCAGGGTGCGTCCAGTAGCGAGCGCCGTCAGAGCGGGTGTGCCCGCACGCGTCGTGCGAGGCGATGGCTACTTCGCGGGCGCGTTCTACGAGTGAGTCGTCCATGAGTTCTCCCTCGGTGATTGCGGATTGTGGCGGGTCCATCCACGCCTGTGCGTGGGCGGTGACCCTCAATCTTCGCTGGAGGCGGCGGAGTGTTGCAACGTCGAGCGCCGAGTGCCTCGGCTCCAAAACGCCGTCAAAGCATATGTCGTGACCGGCTGGGCAGTCGACAAGCGCAGCGAGGCATGAGAGATGTGCTGAGGGAACTGATTGGTTCAGGATGCTGCGCGGCGGCTGCGACTCTGTGAGCCACGAATCTCACGGAGGCGGCCAAGGTGGCGTCTCGATCGTCGAGACTTCAGGCCTTTCGCGTGGCGACCCACGATCGACATCGACGCGAGAAACGTGCGTAGGACACTCCGAAATCAGCGACACGTTCGATTGGAAAACGACGGTCTGCTAGACTGATCATCCACTGACGGTTCGAGTATGCTCCGAACGCTCGGCCGCGCTGAGCCAGCATCGCATGACCACCCCACCACCCCCATCCCCACTCGACGATCGGTTTCAACGGCTCGAAGAGCGGCTCCGGCGGATCGAGGAGCGGCTGGGGCAGGCGTTCGTTGAGTCGGCTTCCGATGCCGCGGTGACGACGCCGCACGAGGCGTTGGGTTCGACATCCGTGCCGGCTCAACCGCCTGCGCCAATGGCGACCGAGACTCCAGCGCCGTCGTTCACCGCGCCGTCGAGTTTCGCGCCATCGCAGACACCGCCGCAGGTTCTGGCTCCAACGCCGTCGGTTCCTTCAATCACTCCGCCGCTTGCTCCCACGTCTTCGGCGATTCCGCCGCGCGTGAGGGATTCTGCGAGCGGTCGTGGCGTGATCAGTCGCGCCGAGCCGACACGCGATCAGCCAGCGGAGGACCAAGGCGTCGTCGCGGGCATGTCGCCCGATCGGCGCGAGGCTGCGCGTCGGTGGCTTGAGGGGCAGCGGGCCGCGGCTGCGCCGGTGAAGACCGACTGGGTGAGTCTGGAGCAGATCGTCGGGCAACGCTGGACGTCGGTCGTCGGCGCGCTGGTGTTTGTCATCGGCATGGGCCTGCTGTTGCTCGTCGCGTGGCGGAACGGGTGGTTCGGCGCCGTGCCCGCGGGCGTGAAGTGCGGCATGGGCGTGCTGGTCGGGCTCGCGATGCTGGGCGCAGCGGAGGTCGTGCGCAAGAAGATGAACGCCCTGGCGGCCATCGGCCTGAACGCCGCGGGCCTGGGTGTGGTGTATCTCTCGACGTACGCGGCCTACGGGCTGTTTGAGCTGTTCTCGCCGGGCGTGGCGTTCGGGCTTCTGGCGGGCGTTGCGTTGCTGGGCATCGCCATCGCGGCGCGCTCGCAGTACGCCTCAGTGGGCGTGGTTGCGCTGATCGGTGGCTACCTCTGCCCATTCCTGGTCAGCAGCGAGAATCCGTCGCCCTGGGTGATGCCGATCCACTTGACGGTGCTGCTGGGCCTCGCGTTGGGGTTGACTGCGTGGCGGGGGCCGATGTTCGCCGCGGTCCGGGCCACGGCGTTGATCGGCACGCTGTTCATCGGTGGGCTCTGGGCGCTGCTGACTGACGGGCTCCCTCTGACGCCGGTGCTCATGTTGATCGCGGCGACGTGGGTTCTTCTGCACGCCGACGCGTTCCGCGCAGTGACGCGATGGGCCCTGGGCACGACCGACGCGACGATCGCTGCGGGTGCCGCGATCGTGGGCACGGTGAGCGCGACGGTGTGGTCGCTCTTGGTCGCGCTGGTGGTGTTGCGGCGCGCCGGCGGTGTTGCGGAGTCCTTGGATTGGACGGTGCCGCTGGCGATGGCGCTCGCCTCGGCGGTGCTCGCGTGGCGGCTTGTCCCGGATGTGCGGAGACTCTGCGCCAAGCCCTCGACCCTTGCGGAGAAGTTCGCGGGGGTGCTGATTGTCGAGTGCTTCGCGCTGGTCCCCGTCGCGGTCGCGCTCGCGTTTTCTGACTGGCTCAGGCTCGCGGTGTGGGGTGTGATCGCGGTCGCCACCGCCGTGGCGGCCCGACGAGCGAAGCTGTGGCCTCTGGCGGCGTATGGCGTGATGCTTCTGGGTGTGACCACCCTCCAACTGGTTTTCATCGAGTCTTGGCAGAGTGCGGTGCTCAGCGAACGCGTGCTTGTCGCGGGTCTCTCTCTGAGCCGCTGGATGGCGGTCGCGGCGGTGCTCGGGGCGGCCTGGCTCGCGACGGCGCGGTTGATCGGCTTCAACGCTGAAGCGCCATCGCCGCTTGTTCCGGCGTGGCGTTTGTTTCTGGCAAGGTTCGCTGGCGTCACGGGCGCGGCTTTGTGCTTGTTGCTCTGGTTCAATCCCCAGTCCGAGTCGCAATCGCTGGTGTTTGTCCTGCCCGTGGTCGCGTCGGCGTTGCTCTTGATCAGCGGGTTCTGGCGAGGGCTGTGGGTCGATCACGCGGCGTCGCTGGCTACCAAGTTCATCGTCGTCTTCTGGCTCGTCGAGTTTGTCGGCGAAGAGTGGGTTCGCGTGCGCGTTCCGTCATACGTCCACCCGGGTCTGTGGGCGTCGTTGTTGGTGGCGGGCGCGGCGCTCGTGGCCGGATGGCGAACCGGCAACCCCGACTGGTCGATTCCCTCGGGCTCGCGCCGGTGGAGCACGGGCGTCGCGATCGCCGGCGGCACGTTGTTTATCTCGACGAGTTTCGAGGTCGCGCGTGTGGCTCGGTTGGCGTTCTCGGACACCACGTCAGCCGCGGCCGCCGTGAGCGTGTGGTGGGTCGCGCTGGCGATCGGCCTCATCGTGCTCGGCTTTGTGATTCAGCGGGCGCGGCTCCGGCACGCGGGCCTCGGGCTGCTGGGGCTCGCGTTGATGAAGGTGCTGGCATACGACCTGGCCGCGCTGTCGCTCGAATGGCGCACCGTGAGCTTCCTGGTGTTGGGCTCGGCCATGCTCGCCGTCGGGTTGGGCTACGGCAAGGTCGCCGCGAACCTCGCGAGGACCGCGAAGCGTGCCGATGCGGGCGCGGACAATCGCGAGCCGGGCCCGCCGATGTGATCGGTGCGGGCGAAGAACTGAATCAGGAGTCCGGCCAACGCGCGGCGAGAACTCTGCTGCCGCCTGCTGCGCGATGCGCGCCTGCCTGCGGCGGCCGAGGAGTTTGCCCAATTTGCCAACGGTCGGCCCGAACCGACCGACGGCCCGATCCCGTCCGCGAGCGCCGCGGGGGCGTTCGCGGTTTGTCCGCGTTCGGGATGTCTGCATACTGGGAATTTCCTTGCGTTGTGTGAGGCCTTCACGTAGTCTGTGATGAGCGGGCGTGCCTTTGTGGGTGCGGCCGCGACGATCGCGGGCGAGAGCCCCAGGAGAGAGACCATGTTCACCGTTCGTTCATTGCGCTCGTGTCATGTGCTGGTGCTGGCCGCGGCGGCCGTGTCGTTCGCGTGCGCTTCGGCCAGCGCGCAGCTCACGCTCCTGCCCTTGGGCCCGCAGCTCGGCACGCACGCGGGCAATCTGGTGACCAACGGCTCGTTCGAGTTCCGCAACTCGGCGTTGCAGCCGGGGCCGGGTGCGACCGGCAGCAGCGTCTTCTGGGCGACGGGAACCACCGCGACGCCCTTCGCGGTCCCGTATGGATGGTCTTCCAGCGGCGGGCCCAACACCTACGCGCGCTGGGGCGGTGATCTTGGCTCGCCCGTGCGGCACGCCAACAGCGACGCGCTCCCGCACGGCGTCAACGCGATGTACTTCGGCAACGGTCAGAGTTCGACGGTGAACGTCGCGCCGATCTTCAATCCCTCGGGCGAGGTGACGTTCGCATCGACGCCGACGATCACGAATGTGGGGCCAACGTTCCCGGTGCCGTGCGTGTTGACGCAGACGGTGAACACGCATCTGACGCCTTCGCCGAGCTATCTACTGAGCATGTGGATCTCCGGTGAAGGATCCTCCGGCAGCTTCGCCGGCCCGGGTGCAGAGGGCATCTTCGGCCTGCGTGTCACCAACACACAGGCGGGGGATCCGATCCGCTACTTCGCGGTGCCGTCTGGCTCGTCAACGTACGGCTCCTCGCTGCGGCTGGAGTTCAACTTCGTTCCGATCAACCCCAGCGCGCCGGTCACGATCGAGTTCATCAACTGGGGCCACTTCAGCCTCGCGCCGTTCGGCATGGGCGGCACAACGGAACTCGTGCTGGACGACGTGATCGTCAACGCGGTGCCGGGTCCGAGCGCGGCGGGCTTGCTCGGCCTGGCCGGGATCGCGGCGATGGGCCGGCGCCGGCGGGGTTGAGCGCTTCCTGAGCTCAGCACGCGAGTCATGAATCACGCAATCAACGACGACCCCGGCTCGCCCTGCGCGTCGGGGTCGTCCTGTGATCGCGGGCCACGGACACAGCGGTGGGGGGCTCGGCCGCCGCCGAGCTCGGGCGCAGGCTCAGACGGCGTTGCCATGGCCGCAGCCTGAACACTGACGCCGCCAAGTTGCCCAATGTGAAACAGCGCCGCTGCGGACCTCATATTGCTGGTCAGTTGGCCAAATCGGGGGTATGTTCTCGGGTCTTGCATGGGCACACTCGTGAGTGCCCGCTTGATCATCGTGGGTGGCGGCCGGGTTCGCCGGTCTCGCTTGCGAAGTGTTCTGTGTCGACGGCCGCTCTCTCGGTCGCTCTGGCACATCAATGTGGAGGAAGACCATGGTTGCATTGCAACGTTCGTTCATCTGCGCTTTCGGTGTGTCTGTGCTGAGCGCGGCGTCGTTTGGTCAGACGCTCACCGGTCGGTCGTCGACGCTCAACTTTAACTACGTCTACGGCGCTGGCGGCGATACCAACATCGGCGACGGTGGGGCGTCGGACGCCGTTCTGCTCCAAGCCGATGGCGAGAACGCGAGCTTCAGCAACTCGACGCAAGGCTTCCTGCCTGGCAATCAGCCCTACGCCGCCAGCGCGCTGTCGAGCCTCCAGCAGGAATATGTCGTCACCGGTCCGCTGTCAGGGTTCCAAAGCATCCGCGGCAGCTCATCAACGCGCGTTGCGGTGACATCCTCGGGTCTGGGCACCGCGCTCATGAACGCCAGCAACCCCGGCAACGAGCTGATCCTGCTCTTCTCGCTCGACGCCGCGGCCCCGTACACCCTCAGCGGCAATGTCAGCACTCCGGCGGGCGGCGCGTTTACCGGCGTCTCGCTCCAGTCGTTTGACGGCATTGTGTGGCAGAACATCTTCAACAGCATCTTCCTGCCCGGACAGCAGGGCGCGTTCGTTGTCGTCGGCGACCTGCCTGCCGGCAGCTATCGACTGATCAACGCGATCGCGCTCAACTCCTTCGGCAACGCCGACCTGAGCGCGACGACGAACTTCCTCTTCACCATCCCCGGCCCCGGCGCCGCTGCGGGTCTCGGCCTTGGCGGGCTGGTGCTGTCGCGCCGTCGGCGCGCCTGAGTGAGATCATCGCAGGGCCCAGGCCCTCGATCGGTCGGAGCCGCGACGCGCTGGCGGTGCGCCGCGGCTTCCGAGTTCAATGGCGACCCCGGCGAGCGTGCTCGCCGGGGTCGCTGCTTTCACGAGCGGATCGGTGCCGCGTGGGCGCGACGTGAGCCCGATCGCCCGCGATACACTCCGCCCTCGATGGCACACGCGCATTCCGCATCTCGATTCGCCGGTCCGTTGATGTGGGCACTCGCAGCGCTGGCGGGTGCCGGCGTGGGCGCTGCGCTGCTGCTGGCCCTGCCGCCGCAACTGAGTGCCGGCGGGCAACCCGCAGTGAGCATCCTGCTGGTGGTGCCGTTCGCGCTGTTGCTGGTGCTGATCGCGGCGATGCCGCTGATCAGCGAGCGCTGGTGGCACACGCACTTTCCCGACGTCTCGTTCTTCCTCGGCGCGATCATCGTCGCGTATTACGCGCTGGGCTACGGGCGCGCCGGCGGCGGCGCTCTGGTTCACGCGGGCGTCGAGTATCTCTCGTTCATCGCCCTGGTCGGCGGGCTGTATGTCGTCTCCGGCGGCGTGCTCGTGAATCTGCGCGGACGGGCCAACCCGTGGACGAACGCGGGGATCCTGGTCTTCGGCGCGGTGCTGGCCAACATCGTGGGCACCACCGGCGCGTCGGTGCTGCTGATCCGACCGTTCATGCGGATGAACAAGGGGCGGCTGCGCCCGATGCACGTTCTGTTCTTCATCTTCATCGTCAGCAACTGCGGCGGCTGCCTGACGCCGATCGGCGATCCGCCGTTGTACCTGGGCTATCTCAAGGGTGTGCCCTTTGACTGGACGTTGATCAATCTGTGGCCGAGCTGGCTGCTGACGGTGCTGCCTCTGGCGGCGATCTTCGTGGTCGTTGACACGCTCTACGCCCGGGCCGATGCGCGGAATGCCGCGGGGGGTGGGGCGGGTGGAGGGGGTGCGGGCTCGCAGGATCCTCCGGACGACGCCACGCTCGATCGCGCCCCATCGCCTTCCGGCTCGCCGATCTCGATCCGCGGCACCACCGGCCTCATCTGCCTCGTGCTGATGATCGCCGGCGTGTTCATCGATCCGATCCTCCGCAGCAACGGGCTGCTCATCGGCGTGCCGGTGGGGGCGATGTTCCAGATCATCGTTGCCGCGTGCGCGTACGCGATCTCCAGCCGCGAGATCTATCGCGACAACGAGTTCACCTTCTTCCCGGTGAAAGAAGTCGGGCTGCTCTTCCTGGGCATCTTCGCGACGATGATCCCCGCGCTGGGCTACCTCGCGACGCACGGCCCCGCGCTGAACATCACCACGCCCACGCAGTATTACTTTCTCACCGGCTCGCTCAGCGCCGTGCTGGACAACGCCCCGACGTACCTGAACTTCCTGCAACTCTCTCTGGGTGATGCGGAGCTGGGTCGCGAGGCCATCCGCTCGAAGTTGCTCGTCGGAGAGGGTGCGAGTGTGCTGATGGCGATCTCGACGGGCGCGGTGTTCTTCGGCGCGATGACCTACATCGGCAACGGCCCGAACTTCATGGTCCGTTCGATCGCGCAGTCCGCCGGCGTGAAGATGCCTTCGTTCGTCGGCTACGCACTTCGCGCGATGCTCATCCTGTTGCCGGTGCTGGTGCTGCACTGGTGGCTGGTCGTGCGGCCGTGAGTGCAGCGCCGTGACATCGCAAGCGTCGAGCGACCGCTCACGATGCCCAGACCGGCGTCTTCCAGATCGGTACGTCGGCCTTCATTCGCTCGATGAACTCGCCCATGGCCGCCACCGCCGGCGCCCGATGCGCCGACTCGACAACCAGCACAAACGAAGTCTCGCCGACCGGCACGCGCCCGCGGCTGTGGATCACCGCCATCGCCAGCACACCCGCACGCTCGCCCACCTCCCGCGCGATCCGCTCCAGCTCGCGCTGGGCCATCGGCTCGTACGCGCTGTAATCCAGCGCCGCAAGCACGCCCACCGCATCGCCATCGCGCGGCTCCTCCCGCCGCACGATGCCATCGAAGCGCACGCGAGCGCCGACAACCGCGATCGCGGGTGCGGGCGAGGGCGCGATCGCACGGCTCTGCTCCAGACGAGACAGCACGCCCCGCTCGACCGCCTGCGTCACCGGCCCGTCGCAGATCTCAACAACGACGATCATCCGCCACCTACCAGTGAAATGAGAGCCACCTCGTCGGCGGATCGGATCGGCTGATGCTCGGGTGCGAACTGGTGATTCACCGCGAGCCGCGCGCCCACGAGCGCCGGGCCGAGCGAAGCGTGCTGCTCGCTCAGAGACTTCAGCACGTCGGCGGCTGTGGTCGTGTCCTGATCTGGGCCGCGCGCCATGACGCGCACCGCCACGCGGTCGGTCCCCGCGGCGCGGGCCGCGGCTCCAAAGATCAGCACCTGAACGGTCATCGCCGATGATATCGTCTGACAGCGCCCCCGCCCGCGTCGGCGTCGATCGGATCGAGTTCACCATGAGCTTCCGCGGCCAGCCATTCCGCTTCGCCTCTCCCGACGGCGCAATCGCCGGGATGATCGACGCGCTCGGGCCGAGTTGTGGCGCTCGCCCGAGCGAGGCGTGCGACCTCGCGGAGGCACGCGGGCGAATCCTCGCGCGAGCCGCTTTCGCCGATCGCGACAGCCCGCCCTTCGACTACTCGATGATGGATGGCTACGCCATGAGCGTGATGGACGTCGCGCGTGCGATGGACGCCCGTGGCCCAAGTCCAGCGGCACTGCTGCTCAACGTGATCGCCGAGGCCCGCATCGGCCAACCGCCGCCGGCGCTGGCGAGTTCGCCAGGCGCGCCAGTCGCGGTCCGCGTCTCGACCGGCTCCCCGATGCCGCCGGGTGCCGACGCGGTCGTGAAACGCGAAGACGTGACCGAGCACGCCGCCTCTTCGCTCGCGCCGTCGCCAGTGACATCGATCTCGATCGCGCCGGCGATCGTTGCGCGACTCAAGCCGCGCGACAACGTGCGTTTCGCCGGTGAGAATGCCAAAGCCGGGGCCGATGTGCTTCGCGCTGGGCAGACGTTGAACGCAGCGGCGCTCGGGGCGCTCGGCGCGCTGGGTGTCCATCGACCGCACGTGTGCTCGCAACTTCGTGTCGCGATCCTGAGCACCGGCGATGAGCTCACGCCCGCCGACTCCACGCCCTCAGCGTTTCAGATTCGCGATAGCAACCTCCCGGCGCTCTCGGCCGCGATCTCTTCGCAACGCTGGCTCGATCTGACGCTCGCAACGCGCGTGCCCGATGACGCAGCGCAGATCGTCGAGCGCTTGCGCGACGCCGCGGCCCGCGCCGACGCCATCTTCCTCACCGGCGGCGTCTCGATGGGCCATCGCGATCCGGTTCTTGGCGCTCTGCACGAAGCCTTCGGTGCGAATCTCCGCGTCATCTACCACGGCCTGCCGCAACGCCCCGGCAAGCCGATGCTCGGCGCGATCCTCTCGCGTGACAATCGGGCACCGATGCCGATCTTCGGGCTCCCCGGCAACCCCGTTTCTGCGCTGGTCACCGCGACGCGCATCGGGCTGCCGGTGCTGGCGCACTGCGCCGGCGCGACGCGCGCGTTGAGCGCGCCGCGAATGGCGCTGGCAACGCCCGACGGCCGCGCGATCGATCTCTGGTGGCACCGCCTCGTGCGAATCACGCCCGAGGGCACCGCGACGCTCGTCGATCTCCGCGGCTCGGGCGACCTCATCGCGTGCGCCCAGAGCGACGGGTTCATCGAAGTGCCGCCCGACCCGATCGTCAGCGCTCGCGCTGCCGCCGCAGCGCCCGAGCATTTCGCGTTCTTCCCCTGGCCCGCGTAGTCTCTCCCGGATCTGAGCTTCTTCCGCGAGCCATCGCTCGTACTTTGCAACTCAACCCACAGATCACTCGATACGCCGCACGCCGCACACCACTTGCAACCGTCCCGCCCGGAGCATCGCCCATGCCGCCCTCGCCTGAGCAACCTCGCACGCCCGCGGCCCTCTCGCACATCGGCAACGATGCCCGTGCCCGCATGGTGGATGTCTCACAAAAACCAATCACCGCCCGCACCGCGACCGCTGAGGGCTTTGTCACGGTCTCCAGCGAGCTCGCGCAGCGCATCAGCGAGAACTCTCTGGCCAAGGGCTCGCTGCTCGATACCGCGCGCCTCGCGGGCATCATGGCCGCCAAGCGCGTGGACCAGCTCATCCCGCTCTGCCACACGCTCCCGCTGGATGCGGTTGATATCGCCCTGGCGCTCGAGCTTGGCGGATCTGGCGGCGTTGGGGCGGGCGCTCGCGTCCGCGTCACCGCCACCGTCCACACGCACGCCCGCACCGGCGTCGAGATGGAGGCTCTCACCGCGGTGTCCGTCGCATGTCTCACGATCATCGACATGGGCAAGGCGGTGGACAAAGCGATGTCGATCACCTCCATCCGCGTGCTGGAGAAACACGGCGGCCGCTCCGGCACCTACTCAACTCCACCAGCGCCTTTCGCACCCGCGCTCAATGCTCCCCCAGCGCCCGCCGCTCGCGATTCGAGCGCTACGGGCCGCGCGAGTGCGATTGACGCGATGACTTCGGACGACGCATGAGCCACGACAACCCATCGCAACCACTCTCCCGCCCGATCAGGGCCGCGGTGCTAACAATCAGCGATCGCTGCTCACGCGCCGAGGCGATCGACACCTCCGGCCCCGCGCTGGTTGAGATTCTCCGAACGCACCTCAACGCAACGATCCAGCAGACCGCGTGCATCCCCGACGATCTGGATCAGATCGCGGCCCAGTTCATCGCATGGTCCGCTCCAGACCAGCACATCGATCTCATCCTCAGCACCGGCGGCACAGGCCTCTCGCCGCGCGACGTGACGCCCGAGGCGGCCCGGCGCATCTTTGACCGCGAACACAACGCCCTCATGGAACTCGCCCGCCTCCGCTGCCTCCCCGCCTCCCCACGCACCTACCTCTCCCGCGGCGTCGCCGGCACCCGCGCCCGCACCCTCATCCTCACGCTCCCCGGCTCCCCCCGCGGCGCCACCGAACAACTCCAAGCCCTCCTGGACATCCTGCCCCACGCGATCGAGACGCTCCGCGGCGATGCGTGAGCGCCGCGCTGACGCCGCAGTGTTGAAACGCGCCGCAGCACGCCGCACTCACAGCGAGCGCTCGTGGCACAACTGCGCGGCGCTGCTCCCGGATCTGCCCGCTGGCTTATGCGCGAGTCCGTCGCCGCCGCGTCGCGACGAGTCCCGCAAGCCCCAGCACCACCGCCGCGCCCGGCGAGGGGATCGTTCCGAGGATGAAGATGCCGCCGTTGTTCGGCTGGCCGATGACACTGCCGAAGCCGAGAGCCGTGGGCCAGCCGGAGCCCCAGCCAAATCCTGAGAGCGAATCCCAGCCACCGGCCGCCAGCGTGCCGGAGAGGAGGTTCCCTAAGTCAGCGAAGCCAAGGTCGGGTCGGAAGATGAAGCTGCGATTCTCACCGACGCCAACGCCACCGGCGAAGAATGAATATGTTCCCATCAGGAACCCGTTTTCCGAGAGAAACCACGGCGTCGAGTTTGCGTAGTTGTCGCTCGTCCGCACGCTGCCAATGACCGGGACCGAAGTCCCCGTCGATGGATCAAAATACCAGGTGTCCCGGCCGAGATTGCCGTCCACGCCCGTGATTCGCATGCTTCTTCCCGCCAAGATCCCGGCCGCATTTGAGATTGAGACACTGCTCTCTTGGTGCCCGCCCGTGCCGGTGTAGATCCCGCCGACGAGACCGACCTGCCGCGTGATCGCACCGTCCCACACCCAGGCGTCTTGACCGTTGCGCGTGTCGACGCCGCTGATTCGATAGGAGCGTCCGGAGACGTTCCCCGCGGCGTTGACTCCCAACGAAAAGTCCACCTCTTGCCAACCCGCGCTCCCGGTGTACGCGGCTCCGGTCAGGCCGATCTGCTGCGTCTGAACTCCGTTCCATCCCCATGCATCGCGGCCGTTGCCCTGCCCTGACGGCGTGTAGCGATTGGACACGCCAGCCACGAGACCGGCTTCGCTTTGCGCGAGCACCTGGCTTTCGCGGAATCCTGTGCTCGCGTTGTGATCAACGCCGTCAAGTCCGACGCGCTGCGTGACACCGTTCCTCCACACCCAGGCATCAAGGCCGAGCGAGCTGCCGTCCGCGGCGAACCGAGACGACTCCCCCACCACCTGTCCCGCTTCGTTCTGAAGTCGGATCGTACTGGACTGCCGGCCCGCGCCGCTGGCGTAGCCCGGACCTGTCAACCCAACTTGCTGGACGCTTCCGGCGTTCCAGACCCAGACATCATCACCAAGACCCTCACCAGTCGGCGAGAGCCGCGCCGCTTGCCCAGCGACTTGGCCCGCACGGTTCTGATCGATCGGTGACTGATATCCAAGGCCCGCGCTCGTCGTGTACTGCGGCCCCGTCAAACCGATTGCCTGCGTGACCGTTCCATTCCAGATCCACGCGTCCTCACCAAGGTACGCGCCCGACTCGGCGTAACGAGCAGAGATCCCCGCGACGAGGCCGGTATCGCTCTGCGAGCGCGGCACGCTATACCGCAAGTTGCCGAGCGGCTGAGTCAATGTGCCGCCATACCCGGGCCCGGAGAGCCCGATCTCCTGCGTCGTCGTCCCATTCCATGCCCACGCGCTCGTGCCCGTTTCACTCCCCGAACTCGAGAATCGAGTCGCGAAGCCGATGACGTGCCCCGCCGCGTTGATCGGGCGAATCAGGAACGGTGGGAACGCGTTCGTGTACGCGTTCACGCGTCGCCCGTTCGGCGCCGTGAACTCCGGACCGAGCAGTCCGATTTCGTGCGTCGCGACGCCGTCAAACGTCCAGAGCGACCCGCCGATCGCGTCACCCGAAGGCGTAAACCGCGCGGAGGAGCCAATGACTTGTCCGCGTGCATTCTGAACCAGCGGCCGGTGATTCTGCGTCCCGTCCGTGTCCGTGTGCTCTGGGTTTTCCAGCCCGATGCTGAGAGTCGCCGAGCCGTTCCAGACCCATGCGCTTTGGCCGATCGGCGTGTTCCCGGCGTATCGCGACGACTGGCCGATGACGGTTCCCGACGCGCTCATCGCATTCAGAAACCCCACCGCGACGGCCTCTTGCGTGCCCGTAGCGCTGGTGTGCTCCTGGTCAAACAGCCCGATGCGCTGGATCGTGAACTGCGGGAACTGCCCCCACGCGGTCGCGACGGGCATCGCCAGCCCGCAGGCGCATGCCAATCCAAACGCGCGGCGTGTTGAAGTCCGCCGCGATGTCGAACGCACACGCCCCAATGCACAACGATCGCCCATGGTCGCACTCCTTCGCCCCATCCATCAGCACGCAAGAGAGAGGGCACCGCAGCGGGCCGAGCCGAAGTAGACCGATCGCCAACGTATTCGTCAAGTCACCCCCGCCCGCGCCACGCCGAAAGTCCCACAACCCCGCGCGATGATCCCCCTCGGCCCAATCAAAAACCCCCGCAATCTCAAGGACTTTGCGGGGGCCGCGCGACAAACGTGAAATCTCAACCAATGGGCAGGACTGGACTTGAACCAGCGACCCTCGCATTTTCAATGCGATGCTCTACCAACTGAGCTACCTACCCGAACGGGCGAAGTCTAGGCTCGCGTGCCGTCAGGTCAAACGGCGCTCTTTGCAACACTCGCTCCAGCGTCCCGGCTTTGCCGAGATTGATGCCTCGCAGCCCGCGGCCGTGCTGACATACCAACGCGCGGACATACCGACCCCGGCACGCCTCACACGGATTCCCACCGAGTCCCGCGCCTTCGGACGCCGTGGCTGAGGCTCGGCGATGCCGCGGGTTGACCCGTCGCGAGTACACTTTTCAATGAGAACTTGTGACGGATCGACTTCGCCGCGGCGCTACGGCACCGCGCTTACTTCACGATCGACTGGATCTTCCGCGCTACCGTCTCGGCCAGCTCCGTGCGCATGCCACCGGCGTTGACATCGAGCGAGGTGATCGTGTCGCTCCGCTTCTCAAGCTCGATGGTGACGTGACGATCATCGGCGGTGCGGGCTTCGATCACGCCTCGCAGCGTGTCCTTGGCTTCCTTCACCACCACAAACTGAAGCTCCTTGATCGCCCGCAACGCCGCCGCGTAGGACCCGTCAAGATTCGTCGCCAGCAGCGTGCTCACCGTGCCACTCATCGCATTCACCGTCAACGGCGTGCCGCCAGCTTGCTCCGGCGGCTTGGTTGAACACGCTCCAAGCGCAATCACCAAGCTCGCCGCGGCGCAGCTCGCGACCGCTCGAGAAGTGGGGCGTGCGAACATCGAGATCGTGCGGCGTGGTTGTTGGTTCATTGTTCTGTTCCCGTGGGTGCAGCGTTGAGGATCCAGGCGCGACCGGAGCGACCGATTCGCCACGGCGGGCTGTCGCTTGAGTTTACACGGATCCGCGTTCGAGCGTGCGCTCGCAAAGCACCAGTCCGTGCCGTCGCCGTGCCGCAGTCGCAGTCGCCGCGTCTAAATGCGATGATTCAATGAGGGCCTTCGCCGGAAGGCCCGTGACCATTCATCCAACCGCGGCGCACACCTTCTCCGCCGCGTCCGTCAGGTCTGTCGCCGGCTGCATGGTCGGGATCTCGCTGCGTGCCGCCTCCAGCAGTTTGCGCCCCGCGTCCACGTTCGTCCCCTCGAGCCTCACCACCAGCGGCACCTTGAAGCCCACCTGCTTCGCCGCGTTCACGATGCCCTGGGCGATCACGTCGCACTTCATGATGCCGCCGAAGATGTTGACCATCACACCCTTGACGCGATCGTCGCTCAGGATGATCTTGAACGCCTCGGTCACCGCCTCTTCGCTGGCGCTGCCGCCGACGTCCAGGAAGTTCGCCGGCTCGCCGCCGTGGAGCTTGATGATGTCCATCGTGGACATCGCCAGCCCCGCGCCGTTGACCAGGCAGCCGATGTTGCCGTCCAGGGCGACATAGCTCAGCCCATACTGATGCGCCTTGACCTCCGCGGCGTTCTCCTCCGTCGTGTCCGCCATCGCCAGCAGATCCGCGTGCCGGAACGTGCCGTTGTCATCAAAGTCAAACTTCGCGTCGATCGCCATCACGCGCCCGTCCGGATGATCCGCAGTGGGGGGCGTGATGATCAGCGGGTTGATCTCCGCCAGCGAGCAGTCCTTGGCCACAAAGAGCTTGGCCAGGTTCATCATCACCTGTACGGCCTGATTCACCTGCTTGCCCTTGAACCCGAGTTGGAACGCGACCGTCCGCGCCTGGTGCGCCTGGAGCCCCGCCACCGGGTGCAGCGCCGTCTTGATGATCGCTTCGGGCCGATCGTGCGCGATCGTCTCGATCTCCACGCCGCCCTCGCGCGAGGCGATCATGATGTTCCGCCGGCTCTTTCGATCCGTCGTGATCGCCAGATAAAACTCTTCCTTCGTGCCGTTCTTGGCGCTCTTGGCTCCCGGCTCGATGCGATCGGCAATGTCCACGCCCTGCGCGATCAGCAGCTTCGTCACCTCCAAGCCCTCCGCCGGCGTCTGCGGCGACACCATGCGGTTGCTCAGCATGAACTTCGCTGCCTCGGTCGCTTCCGCCGCGGAGCGCACGAGCTTCACGAAGCCCGCCTTGCCGCGCCCGCCGGCGTGAACCTGGGCCTTGACCACCGCCAGCGCCGTCGGCGAGCCCGCGGCCTGGGCGATCCGCTCATACGCGCCGCGCGCGTCATCGGCATTCTGAATCATGTCCCCCGCCGGAACGGGGATGCCGAAGGACGCCAACAGGCCGCGCGCTTGATACTCGTGGATCTTCATAGGGCGGCATCGTACCGCCGCCGGGCGTGAGACGTGGAGCCCGACCTCCCTGAGCACGGCCTTCCCAAAAAAGACAAAGCCGCCTATAACGCAGGCGGCCTTGCCGTCGTCCCGAGGGCGGTGAGAGAGGTGCTCACGCCCCCGATCCACATGGCGAATCTCTGTACGATTCGCTCGCGGCCCGGGTTGCGTTGCGATCCTCGATTGCCCACAAACCCCGTGAATCTGCTGGTGAATAAGGGAACTTCAGAGGCTTAGCGGACGCTGCGACGACGACGCGCCGCCGCGAGGCCGCCCAGAGCCAGCATGCCCATCGCCGTCGGTGCCGGCACCGCCGCCTGGTTGATGCCGATGGCCGAGTAGAACTCGACGCCGCTGCCAGCGGGGATGATGAACGACCACTGCATCGCGGCGGACGAGCCGAAGAGGCTCGTGCCGGGGATCGAGTCAAGGTTGGACAGGTTGAGGTTCGTCGAGCCACCAGCACCGCTGCTCTGGAAGAACAGCGCCGGGATGCGATCCGCGCCCGCCGGAGTCGTCGTGCGGTTGATGCCGAGCTGGAAGCGACTGTTGGTGAAGCCGTTGATGTCGAGGAAGTTCGACGTGCCGGCTTCGGTCGCCCGGAAGTTCGTGGTCGAGCCGCTCACCTGATCAAGGCTGTCATCGCCAGCGGTCGTCGAGACCTGCGGCGACACAAGGTTATAGAAGTTGACCGTCAGCGGGTTCACCAGCGACGTGTTGGTGAGCACGATGCGCGACAGGATGTTCACGGCGCCGCCGCCGTTGTTCGTCAGCGTCGTCGTGATCGAAGCGTTGAACAGCCCGCCCGCGGCGGTGCCGAGGTTCGTGTAGTCGTAGCGACCGACGTTCCCCGAGACCTGCGTGAACGTGCGGCTGCCCAGCGCGCCGATCGTCCGGATGCCGTTGGCGTTGGCGTTGCTGCCCGTGCCGACGCGATAGAAAAACTGGTTGTGCGACAGCCAGTCGTTGCCGGACACCGCCGCGGTCGGGTTGAGGTCGGCGTTGCCGTTCACCCCGTCCTGCGTGTTGCCGTAGGCGTACCGCGACGCGCCATCGATCAGCACTTGCGTCTGGGCCATCGCGGCACCGCTGGCCAATGCAACCAACAACGCTGCGGACATGACATTCTTCATCATTTGATCTCTCCCTCAAACTCCGGCCAGTCTTCGCCAGTTCCGCCCAGTGGCAGTGCCCGACGTGCGCAGTTGGCCCGCACTACGCCTTGATATCATCTCCCACCGATTCGCGATCGGCCAGCAATCGGGTCCATAGATTAACCCGAAGTGCCACATGTTCAGCAGATGTACCAACGATCACGACATTTCTAGTTCAATTTGGCGCATTTCGCCACCTTTGTCTGAGGGTTACCGATCAAGGGGTACCCCTATTCGGCCCGCGATGCGCCGTGGCTCCTCGACTCTTCCGTTCACGCGGAAACACTTACGACCAATGCACGCTGCCGCCCGAACCTCCATCGCGTCGTTCCTTGTCACGCTCAGTTTGATGTCGGTCAAGGCGTTCGCCACACCGGCGCCGATGGCCGCTGGTGCCCCGGGCCTCCCGACCCCGGCACCGGGTTCAAGTGGGGGCGCCGGCCAGGCCGGCCGAGCCACGATCCACGCGGCGGGCGACTGGGCCGAGACCGTCTTCTGGGGCAACAGCGTTTCGATGTGGCTTACCGCCCTTGCGACGCTCGCGGTCGTGTTTGTTTTTGCGATCGCGCTGCAGCGGGTCTTCGTGGCGCGCTTGCGCAGAGCCGCAGAGCGCACGACGACGCGGTTGGACGATCTGGCCGTGGATCTGCTGGCGAGCATCCGCCCGATGCTGGTGCTGCTGGGCTCGCTGGTGATCGCGACGCGGGTGCTGAACCTTGATCATCGAATCGACAAGGCGATGCAAGTCGTCGCGGTCATCGCGTGCTGCGCGCAGCTTCTGATCTCCAGCTCGCGCGTGATTGATTTCTCGCTCCAGGCACTCGTCTCGCGATCAGCGGGCAAAGACGGGCGTCCCGATGAGACCGTCGCCAGCAGCATGGGCGTGGTGCGTTTTCTCGCCATGCTCGGCGTCCTGATCATCGTGGTGTTGCTGGCGCTGGACAACCTCGGCGTCGCGGTCACGCCACTGCTGGCCGGCCTGGGTATCGGTGGCATCGCCATCGCCCTGGCGGTGCAGAACATCCTGGGCGATCTTTTCGCCAGCGTCTCCATCTTGATAGACAAGCCCTTCGTCGTCGGCGACGCCATCCAGATCGGCGACAAGAACGGCACCGTCGAACGCATCGGTGTCAAAACAACGCGACTCCGCGCACCGTCGGGTGAGGAGCTCGTCGTTGCCAACAGTGACCTGCTCAACTCCCGCATCCACAACTTCCGGCGCATGCAGGAGCGGCGCATCGAGTTCACGTTCGGCCTCACCTACGACACTTCGCTCCAGACGCTGCGCGATGTGCCGGGGATCGTCAAGGAGATCATCCAAAGCCAGGCCAGCTGCAGGTTCGATCGCTGCGTGCTGATCAAGCTCAACGCGTACTCCGTGGACTTCAACGTCGTCTACTTCGTCAACACGCCCGACTACGCGCTCTACCTCACGCACCAGCAGGACATCAACCTGAAGATGCTGGAGCGCTTCCGCGCCGCCAGCATCGAGTTTGCGCTCCCGACGACCGTCTCGATCACAGGGCCAGCGCCCGGCGGCGGCGGCTCTGCGTCGGCCTCGCCCACGCGGGCGGGCGGTGCGCACTGACCCGACCCCTGAGGCCTGCGTCATCACCCGGCGCGCCGCGGACAACCCGCACACCGACCGCCACACGCGCCTCCGTGCCCGCTTGCGCGCCCTGAGGCGGCGAGCTCGCGCCGACGCTCGCACATCTGAGTCAGCCTGATCGTCGTCGTGCCTCCGGCGCGGTCCGACCGCTGGGCCTCGTTCGTTTCACGTTCACGTTCCGTTTCATGTCCATGTTCATGTTCATGTTCATGTTCCCCCTCCGGCTCAGGCCGGCGCTTCACGCCGGTGATGGCCCAGATCACCGCTTCGAGGCCGCGCCAGAAGCGCACGCCGTCGAGCACCGGGTTCACGTAGTTCGTGATCGTGCAGTAGTGCCGGTCCTTGTCGTGGCGATGGTGCCCGGCGTGATGCGCCGGCGACTGCACCACACCGTTCTGCTGCAACCACACGATGAAGCGACCGTTCTCGGTGCGCGAGCGGTGGGCCCAGCGATGGAACTCGGCGCCGTGCGAGAGCACCGCCACCGTGAGCCCGATCCACCAGTGGAACACGCCCAGCGCGATGGTGATGCCGATGATCGCCGCGGCGATCAACAGCAGCGGAACGTTGGTATCCCACCACGAGGTCTTGACCATGGCGCGTGGGTCTCGGTGGTGCAGCAGGTTCGGCTCGATCAACCACTTGCCGATCACCGGCGTCTTGGCGTTGAAGTAGCTGTCCTCCAGCCAGTGAACCACACCGGACAGGAAGTCCGCCACCAGCACGCACGCAGCGATTTGCAGGCCCACAATGCCCGCAGCGCCGGCCCACTCCGCCGCGGCTTGCGCCGTGTCGGTGGTCAGCAGCCGCAAGGCCGCTTCGAGCATCGAGGTTGCCGCCACTGTCAGATCCGCGTTCATCGTCTACTCCTTGACCACCCATCCGACCCGATTACGAACAAATCGCAATCCACAAGCTAGCGAATGCTAACTTAGTGTACGCTAACAATAGGGTGCGGGTTGCGACCAATCGCCAGAATCTCGCGACGCCAAGAAAAAACCCGCCTTTCGGCGGGTCTTTGTCGATTGCGAAGTTGTTCGAGCAGGTGCGGTCGCGGCTTATGCCGACTCTTTGCGGCGGACGCGGAGGTCGGCGAGCTTGCGCTTGGTGTTCACGGCGGTTTCGTCGATCTCGTACTCCTTGCCGCGGCTGGAGGCCTCGGGCAGGTCGTACATGAGGTCGATCATGACCTCTTCCATGACAGCGCGAAGGCCGCGGGCGCCGGTCTGGCGCTCCAGGGCCTTGCGTGAGATGGCCTTGAGCGCTTCGTCGGTGAAGGTGAGCGACGCGCCTTCGAGCGAGAAGAGGTGCTGGTACTGCTTGACCAGCGCGTTCTTGGGCTCGGTGAGGATGTGAATCATGGTGTCCAGGTTCAGCGGCATGAGCGGCGCGAGGACCGGCAGACGACCGACGAACTCGGGGATCATGCCGAACTCGACGAGGTCATCGGGCTGGACCTGCGCCAGGAGCGTTTCGGATTCGCTGGTGTCATCCTCAGCGATCGTGTGGAACGTCTCAGCGAAGCCGATGCGGGCCTTGCCGACGCGACGGCGGATGATGTCCTCGAGGCCGACGAAGGTGCCGCCGCAGATGAAGAGGATGTTGGAGGTATCGAGCTGGATGTACTGCTGCTCGGGGTGCTTGCGGCCGCCCTGGGGCGGGACGTTGGCGACGGTGCCCTCGAGCATCTTGAGCAGGGCCTGCTGAACGCCCTCGCCGGAGACATCGCGGGTGATGGAGACGTTGTTGGAGGTCTTGCCGATCTTGTCGATTTCGTCGATGTAGATGATGCCGCGCTGGGCGGACTCGATGTCGAAGTCCGCGTTCTGCAGGAGCTTCAGGAGGAGGTTCTCGACGTCCTCGCCGACGTAGCCGGCCTCGGTGAGCGTGGTCGCGTCGCCGATGGCGAAGGGCACCTTGAGCATTCGCGCCAGGCTCTTGGCCAGGAGCGTCTTGCCCGAGCCGGTGGGGCCGATGAGCAGGATGTTGGACTTATCGAGCTCGACCTGGATGTCGTCGCGCTCCATCTGGCTGAGGCGCTTGTAGTGGTTGTGGACCGCGACGCTGAGCGAGCGCTTGGCGATCTGCTGGCCGATGACGTACTGATCCAGGAAGTCCTTGATGCCGCGGGGCGTGGGGATCTCGTTGAACATCGGCGTGGTGCTGCCGACGCGACGGCGTTCCTGCTTGAAGATGTTCTGGCAGAGGTCGGTGCAGGTGGCGCAGATGTAGACATCGCTGGGCCCCTCGACCATCGGGCCGACCTCACGGCTGGTCTTGCCGCAGAACGAGCAGGTGGTCATGCGACGACCGCGGAATCCGCCGCCGCCGCCGCCGGGGCCACCGCCACCGCCCGCACGACCCTGTTCATCGGCACCCGAGCCTGAGGAGCCGGGATCGTTCGGGCCGTCGCTGCGATTCTTCGCCATGTTGAGAAATCCCTGGCCGGTCTGGCCGGAAAGAAAACACCGAGTGATGAGAAGGGCGTCTGGACTGTATCGGCCAACCTGCGGTGCGTCTGGAATGCGCAAAGGGTTCCGCGTGAGCAAAGAGTTTTAGGTCGGATTGCTCGGTTTATCCGGTTTGGACGGTTGCTGGCGGGGTCGGGGCGGGTTGGCGGTGGGGGTGCCGCGGGTGCCGGGGGGGGTGGGGGTGGGGCGGGCGGACTGGTTGGTCGAGGCGGGCTTTCGGCGCGGTTGGGGGGTGTCTGTCTGGGTCGCTGTCGTGGCGGTCGTGTCCGGTGGGGTGGCCTTGCCCAAGGCTTGGCCGCGGAGTCGGTCGCGGAGCTTCGTCCGCGCGGCTTCGTACTCCTCCTCGCTCAGCGCTCCGCGCTGGCGCATGCTGCGCAGCTCGTCCATCACGAGCCCCGTCTGATCGCTGGCGACCTGGGAGGCCGAGTAGCGGCGCTTCAGCAGCATGAGCGCACCGGTGAGCAGGATCACCACGCCGATGAGCAGGCCGATGACCGAGAGCACCGCCAGCGGGTCTCTCGATCGGCCCGGGGCCGCGCCGGGTGCTGCGACGGTCGCGACGCCGGTCGTGCTCGCAGCGCCGACCGTTGCGGTCGTCGTCATCGCCTGTGCGGTGGTGAGTGTCAAATCGTGCGTCATTCGCAAGCGCGCCGTCGATCGCGTATCGACCCGCGCACACATGAGTATTCGGTCAGAATCGACCCGCGGCAAGCGATCTTCCGCTCGGGTCACGCAGATCGCGATCAATCCTGCGGCGGCTGGTCTTCGTCCGAGCCGCCGATGCTGTTGACAACCTCGCGGATCGGCATGAGCAGGTGCGGGATCACACGCTGATCCAGCAGCTCCTCGCCGACGCCGGTCATGCCACGGAGGATGGCGGGGAGCTCGTCGATGCCGGAGATGACGCCGTGCTTCCGCAGGATGAGGTTGATGGAGATGGGCGCGGGCTCGAACTGCCCGCGCCGGTGTGGCGCGGGTGTCGTGCGGGTGCGGACTTCGAAGTGGGCCTGCAGCTCGCCTGCGCCGTCGAGCGAAACGCCCAGCAGCGGCTGGCAATCCACCGGGAAGGCGTCGCTCATCGCGTCCGGTGTGTTCTTGCTCAGGGGCATCATGAGCTTGCCCATCGGCGAGCCGGCCATCAACGCCTCGAAGACCACGGCGTCGTGATTCGCCGGGCAGGAGATGTCAAAGCCGAAGAGCAGCTCGACGAAATCGACATCCAGAGGGGAAATGCCGAGGAAGTACGGCGCGACTTCGAGCACCAGCGCGTGCAGGCCGTAGGCGCTCTTGGTTGATGAGGGGTTGGCGGCGCCGCTGCGGATGCTGTTCTTACGGAGGGTCATCCAGAGCTGCTCGCCGGAGCCGGTGCCCGAGGCGATGTCGGACTCGAGGGCGAGGGTGCCCTGGGTGCGCTTGAAGCGGTTCATGGCCGGGAACGATCGGCGGACGCGATCGAACATGCCCATGACGGTTTCTCGCTCGGTGGGCAGGTCCATCTTGAGGTTGAGGCGCTGGTTGACGACGAAGTCCGTCGCGATCGCGGAGTAGCTGCGAGGGTCGGTGGGTTCGCGATCGTTTGGCATGAAGATGGTCCCGAAGGCAGCGGGCAGAACCCGCGGGCGATGGCCGGATGCAATCGCGCGGGGGGTTGGATCGTGCAGCGGGAGCGTAGGGTGATCGTGCGCGTCGCGGCTCGGCGAGAACGCGGGCGAAGTGGGGGCACCGGCGGGCCGAGTGCTGTCGCTGGCGATCTCGAACGTACGCTTGGCGATGCTGACCGAGACGCCGACGTTGAGCGGGCGGATTGTGCGACTGGTGCCGAACACCATCGAGCACGATCGCGAGTTGCACCGCGTCACGCCGCTGGAGACCTTTGATTTGTTCCTGTCGGCCCCGGCGGACTCGTCGGCCGAGGCCTTCGCGGCGTACATGCGGGCGTATCGCGAGAACCCGAAGTCTCGCGTGTTCACGGTGCTCAGCGCGTCGGGCGATCGCGTGCTGGGCTCCACGTCGTACATGGATATCGATCCGAAGAACCGCTGCGTGGAGATCGGCGCAACGTGGTACGCGCCGCAGGTCCGGGCGACGGGCGTCAACCCCGAGTGCAAGCTGCTGCTCCTTGGGCACGCGTTCGGTGTCGTTGGTTGTGTGCGTGTGACACTGAAGACCGACGAGCGCAACGTGCGGAGCCAGGGGGCGATGGCGAAGTTCGGCGCGGTGCGTGAGGGCACGCTCCGTGCGCACCGCATCACCGCCAGCGGCTACGTGCGCAACACGGTGATGTTCAGTGTGGTGCCATCGGATTGGCCGCGGGTGCAGGCGAATCTGGAGGCCCGCGTTGCGAGCGCCGATGTTCGCATCCCGCCGTTCTGACGGTGGGGCGGTGGGGGGCGTGAGAGGGACGGCGTGGTCGCGACATCGAAAATTCTCCGGATGCGGTGAACCCGCGTGGCGTGCGTGCGCCTTCATGTTCGCTCGCGGCGCGATGTTCGCACGCGGGCGGAACTTCGCACTGGAGGTTGAACGTGAACACACTGAGGATCGATTCGGCCATGATCACTCCCGGCACGCGATGCGCCGCGGGCGTGCCGTGCCGCCGTCGCGCCCTGCGGGCCCGGGCGCTGGTGAGCGCCGCTCTGGGCGTGTCGCTCATGGCGTTGTCGCTGGTCGGCGGGTGCGACGGCTATCGCTCGTACGTCAACAACGGCGCGTATGCCGATCAGGGCCACCCGACGCTGATCGCCACGACCGCCAGCGAGTTTCATGCTCCGGTACCGGCGCGCGTGCGATTCCCGGCGGTGGTCGCGGTCGCGTGCGTCACGCGCGCGTACGACGGCTCGCTCCGGGCCGCGCCGGCGGGGATGATGTCAACGTTTGATCTCACGCCCATCGGCGAGAACGAACAGATCCGCAAGGTTGCGCCGATCACGCTGCTTGACACCGAGCACGCCGCCGGCTCGACGGTTTCGCAGCTTCGCCGGGCGGCGCTGCGATTGAACGCGGACATGCTGCTGATCTACGAGGTGCGCACGAGCCGCACGCCGACGGGCACGTTCCCGCTGGTCGGGCTGGCGTCGCTGGGCGTCGTGCCGGATTCCAGCGCGGCGTATACCGCTAGCGCCGTGGCGCTGCTGGTCGATGTTCGAACGAGCTACCAGTATGCGACGCTGAACGCACAAGCCGAGGGCTCGCGTATCAGCAACATGTGGGGCCGGAGCTCCGCGGCGTACGCCGCGGAGATGGATGCGCTGCGAGAGACCAACGAGAAGCTGCTGGCGAACTTCGCCTCGGCGTGGAAGGAGATCCTCGCGACGCACCGGAAAGCTGCGGGCGCTACGCCCGGGCCGATTACACCCGCGACGCCCGCGCGCTCCCCCCTGATCGCCCAAGAAGAGCGATGAGCAGCGGCCCGCCCAGGAGGGCGGTGATGACACCGATGGGCATTCGACCCGCGCCGAGGTCGATGGCGCGAACGCCGGTGTCACCGAGGATCAGCAGCGTCGCGCCGCAGAGGCACGAGCCGATGAGCAGCGTGCCGGCACGCCCGATCGAGCGCGTGATGAAGTCGTCGCGCCGTGGCGAGCCCCCGGTGCCCAGCATCAGGCGGACGATGTGCGGCGCGATGAGGCCGACGAAGCCCACCGGCCCCGCCAGCACCACGGCGCCGGAGGTCAGCACGCCGGCGCCGAGGAAGACGATCGCCCGCGTGCGGGCCAGCGGCACGCCCACCGAGATCGCCTCGTCCTCGCTCAGCGACATCGCGTCGAGCGTGCGGCCGAGCCAGCAGCCGATGCAAACGACAATGCCGACGACGCACGCGACGATCATCACATGCTCGCGTGGCGTCTCGTCGCTGATCGCACCGACCAGCAGCGCAAGAGACCGCCCGCTGAGCGAGGTCGCGTTGATCAGGTGCTGGACAAAGACCACGCCGGCGCCGCACATGATCGACACGACCACGCCGGTGATGATCACCACGCCGGGGTCAAGCCCGGCGCGACGACGGGCCAGCAGCGTGATCAGCAGCATCGCGCCCATCGCGCCGATCAGTGCCGGGCCGGCCTGCCACGCCAGCGAGCCAAAGCCGATGCCCGCCGGCCAGATCGCGATCGAGATCATCACGCCCAGCGAAGCGCCGCTGGCCGGGCCCATGACATCGGGCGAGACCAGAGGGTTGCGCAGGAGGTACTGCAGCAGCACGCCCGCGCCGCCAAGCGCGGCACCGACGGTGCCGGCGAGCAGGGCTCGCTGCGTGCGAAGTGCGGTGATCGCGTCCCACGCGTCGGCGTCGAGGGTGCCGCGGGGTTGACCGACATTGAGGCGGAGAATCGCCACGATCGCCAGGGCGACGGTGAGGCCGATCAGGATCCAAGCGCTTCGGGACATGGTGGCGAAGTTCAGCGTACGCGAAGGCGCGGGGGAACGAGTCGGCCTGGCCGGAGAAGTTGGCTGGTCGGGCCGGTGCGGGGGGGATGGTGGGCGTGCGGGGGTTCGCGGGGTTGATGGGAGGTGTCCGGGGACTGTGTGCTTGCTATCCTTGTCCCCGCATCCCCCTCACCCGGCAAGCCCACGCCGGGTGCGGCTGCGGGGGGCGAGGGGGGGCGGGGGCAGGTTTTTCGGAGGAACGTCTCATGGCCGGCAAAAGCTTCCAGTTCACACTCACGACGCCGCAGGGCAAGGTTCTTGATATCCCGGCCGCGGGCGTGCAGTTCCCGGCGCACGACGGCATGGTGGGGATCTTGCCCGGTCGCGCCCCGCTGGTGATGAAGCTGGGGATCGGTGCGCTGCGTGTTGACGTGGCGGATTCGTCCAAGGGTGCCGGCGGCACGCGCTCGTTCCTGATCGAAGAGGGCTTTGCCCACATGGTCGGCGCGAAGCTGACGCTGCTGACTTCACGGGCGACGCCGGCCGAATCGCTAACTGCCAGCGAGACCGACAGCGCCTTGAGCAAGGCCGAGGCGAACAAGCCTTCGGACAAGGTCGGTCGCGATCGCGCTGCGAAGGAGCTAGAGCGGGCGCGGGCCGCGGCTCGCCTCGTGCGAGGCGGCAAGGGCGGGATCTGAGGCTTTGGCCTGAGCGTCCGAGAAGGTCGAGCAACGACAAGACGGGGAAGTAGCGACGAGTGTCGCGGCGTGAGGCCGCGGCTCGGGCATTGCGTTGGCCGTTGTCGCTTCAGTGCATGGCCGGTCGCGTCGATTTCGCTGCACTCAAGGAGCGCCGCGTGATCACTCGACCAGTGTTGTTTGCCCCGTGGGCGGTGATGGTCGGTCGCGAGGCGAACGACGCGCTGCTCGGCGTGCGGAGTTCTCTGCCGCAGGCGGGGCACGCGGATCTGTCGCGGGCCGATTTTGGCATCTGCACCGAGCCGTTTGCGGTGCCGGCGAATCCGCGTGGAGTTCGTGGGCTGGGCCGCGAATCTCAGTCCGTGTTGCGAAAGCCGAAGGGTCCGGGCCCGTCGATTGTCGGCGATCCCCGGGCGGCGTGAGCCGGCGGCGCGTTAGTTCACGCGCTTGCTGACGGCTCGCTGGATCTCGCGCTTGCTCTCACGCTCGCGGATCGTCTGGCGCTTGTCGTGTTCCTTCTTGCCGGTGCCCACGCCGATCAGGCACTTGGCGTAACCGTTCTTGAAGTACATCTTCAGCGGCACGATCGTGTTGCCCTTGATCTGCGTCGCCTTCCACAGGCGCACGATCTCTTTCTTGTTCGCAAGGAGCTTGCGCGTCCGCGTCGGCTTGTCCTTCTGCGTCCCGGCGGGGCCGTACTCGGCGATGTTCACGTTGTGCAGGTACAGCTCGCGCGGCTCGCCATCCAGCAGCTCCGCACGCACGAACCCCTCGTTCAACGACACCTGCCCGGCGCGAACACTCTTGACCTCCGGCCCGTGCAAAACGATGCCGCACTCGAGCGTCTCGCCAATGAGATAGTCGAACCGGGCGCGCCGGTTCTCCATGACTTTCTCTTGCTCGGTGTGCTTGCCGCCTTTGGCCATGATTGGGGAAGCGTAGGGGAGTTTCTCGCGCCCCTCACTCAAACCGCACGGGGTTCTTCACTCGCCCGACGTTCGACACCTCGATCTCGACGACATCCCCATCGCGCAGGTAGACCGGTGGCGTCCGCGCCGTGCCGACGCCCGAGGGCGTGCCGGTGAGGATGACGGTGCCGGCCATCAGCGTCATGCCGCGGCTCAGCTCGCTGACGAGCGTGAGGCAATCGAAGATCATGTCACTGGTCTCGGAGTCCTGCATGACGTTGCCGTTGAGTCGCGTGATGAGCCGGAGCGTTGACGGATCGCCGACGCTTGCGCGCTCGGCGATGGGTGAGAGTGGGCAGAAGGTGTCAAAGCTCTTGCCGCGGTTGAACTGCCCGCCGGAGCCGGTCTTCTGCCACCAGCGAGCGGAGACGTCGTTCGCCGCGGCGTAGCCGAGGATGAACTGCTCGGCATTCTCGCGGCTCACGTCGCGTGCCGCGCGGCCGATCACGATCGCCAGCTCGCCCACGTAATCCACCAGCTCGCGATCCTGACAGATCTTCGGCACGACAATCGCCTCGCCGGCGGGGATCACGCTCATCGGGTTCTTGCAGAACACCACCGGCCGCTCGGGCGGCGCGGAGCCCATCTCCTTGGCGTGGCGCGCGTAGTTCTGGCCAATGCCGAAGACTTGGCGGATCGGCAGGAGCGTGCCGTCGGTGAGACGGATGGAGGAACCGAACTCGGTGCGGATGATGTCGAGCATGGGGGGAGGATATCGGGAGGGGGTCAGGGGATCGAGGGATCAGGGGATCAAGGGATCAAGGGATCAAGGGATCAAGCTCGATGCCTTGGTGCCTTCTGCCTTGATGCCTTCCTCGGCATTCACCTGTCGTGTCACCGTTGATCGGCCGCGGCGGCTGGACGCCGACTGTCATTATCAGGCAGCACGATCGTCAGCGAAAGGTCTTTCGGCCACACTGTCCGTACCGACCGTCCCTTTCCATCCGGTGCACGCCACACGGATATTCCGCGATCATGCAGTGGCGGGGGCAGCCGAACGATCGTCGCGCCATTGCGCATCGCAGCGTCGGCCGGGCCGATGTCACCTTCGCCGGGCCAGAGCCGGACGCTCGACCCATCGAAAAACTGGTCTTGGGCCGGTGGGGCAGCGGCGACGAACTGCCAGCCGTTGCGATGTGTCGCGCAGTACCAGTCGATCACGCGTGCGCTCGATGGGCCGTCCCGCGCGAGCGTCGCTGCGACGTGCTGTGCTTCGCGCGCTGATCGAAACGTTGCGATGATCTCGCCGTGTGCGAGCAAGTCGGTCAGCTCGCGGGCATCACACCGCGGGGGCCCATTCGCACCCATCACGAATCCGATCACCTCGGCCTCGGGAACTTCGGGTCCATGCCACACGTGCACGCCGCGCAGCCAGAAGCCGACGAGGCGCGCCGGTGCCGCTGCGTCACTCCGCTCCGTCGCGCGTGTGTTCGTTTCGGGCGTGCGCTGCGCCGTGCTTCGCGTAGGCGAAGTCGTCGCGCGTGGGGCAGCACAACCGCTCATCACAACCGCGGAGAGCGTCATCACAACAACAAGCACTGCTCTCACCATGAAGCCATCCCCCGTACGTAAAGACCACTTGACACGCCCCTGAGTGAGAAAACAAAATGAAAGACCGGCGCACCGCACCGGTCTTGGACGTTCACTTCGGTTGAAAGTTCCCGCGTGAGCGAGTTCTTGCCAACGACCAACTCACCAGCGATCGCCGCCGCCGCCGCGATCGCCGCCGCGGTCACCGCGCCCGCCGCCGCCGTATCCGCCGCGGCCACCACCACCACCGCCGCCACCGTAACCACCGCGGCCACCACCACCGCCGCCGCCGCCGCCGTAGCCCCCGCGACCGCCACCACCACCGCCGCCGAATCCGCCGCCACCACCGGAGCGGGGCTCCTTCGGGCGGGCTTCGTTGACGACCAGAGCGCGGCCGCCGAAGTCGGCCTGGTTCATGGCCTCGATCGCGCGCCGGGCCTCGTCATCGTTGGGCATCTCGACGAAGCCGAAGCCGCGTGAGCGCCCGGTTTCGCGGTCGATGATGATCGACGAGCCGGCGACGGTGCCGTGGGCGCTGAAGACCTCTGCGAGTTCTTCCTGGGTGGTGCCGAACGGGAGATTGCCAACGTAAATGTTCACGGTTCAAACCTCGCCCGAGCCAATCGTCAGCAACCGTCCGGACCGCGATACCTCGGGCGAAGAATCGAAATCGGACTTGCCGGACCCACATGGCGAACGTCGTCAGAGGTACCTGCCCGGCCGACGGTGCGAGCCCGTCGGGAGAAATAATACCCGGCGACCCCCGCGCCGTGGGGCAGGCGTCCCGCCTGCCTTCCCGCGCGCTACCGGGAACACCGCCGCTGCCATCGCGTCCAACATCCCATGAGCACTTGGAGCGATTGGTACTGGGACGAGCGCTTCGGCTTTGCGTTTCTCATCCTCGGGTGGATGTTCGTAGCGCTCGCGGCCCTCGCGGCGATCTCCCTCGCCCGGCGCTGGTGGCACGCCCGGCGCGGCACGCCCGCGTGCCACCAGTGTCACTACGACCTGCGCGGGCTGACGTCGGTTCGCGCGGGCGAGTCGTTGACGTGCCCTGAGTGTGGGACGGTTCAGATGACGAGGTCAACGGGCAGAACGCGCTTCGCGTGGCGACGCCGCGTGATTCAGGCGGCGGTCTTAATGCTGGCAGCGCAAGCGAGCTGGATGGCGCGCACGGCGTGCCTGCACGGGCCGGCGCGGCTGCTGCCGGATCGCGTGCTCGTGTGGGTGTTGAACACGTGGCCGGATGGGCCGGAGATGTTTGCGGACGAGTGCCGCGAGCGGGCACTGAAGTGGACAGACGGGGACGGCGATCCAACCGCTTTCCTGACGATTGAACTGCGCCGACTGGTTCCGCTTCGGAAACAGTGGCCGCGGGGCTATGCGATTGAGCTTCGCGACAACTACCTTGGGCTGTTCGAACCCCCGTGGACGTGGACGCAACGCGTCCGCCCAAACTCCCCCGGCGGATCACCGATTCACGCCGTCGGAAGGGAGATCTGGCGATTCGAGCTCTTGAAGATAAGGGTCTTATCGCCGCAATTATGGTTGGACGACGCGCCTCGCGACAGATTCGGTCGTGACCAGATCCTCGTTGTCGACGTCGAGAACCACGATCGTGTCGAGTACATCGCAAGTCACCTTCAAAGCAACAGAGTGTTCATTGTCCCACTCAGCCTGAGGTCTATGACACCGTGCGAGTCGATTGACGAGGTTGTTGTTCCAGTGCGTGATCCAGGCCTCGATCAGAACGTCCATCGGACGATGCAGCCGCGCATCGTTGAGAATCAGGCGGGGCAGGTCGTCGTGGATTGGAAAGTCCCGCCGGAACTGCTTCGCGAGAAGCTGGTCGCGTCGTTCGACCTGTCTGTTCAACGCGACGGCGTGCTGATCCCCCTCGTCTCGTGGTCGATCACGGAGAGCGACAAGAGGGTTCCCTTGAATCCGCAAGCGGTTTATCTGTCTGAGGAAGAAGGCCAGCGGCTTCGCGAAATGAAACTTGGGCCGGAAGACCGCATCGTCGTGCAAGGCAGTTGGGCGGGAGCTCTGCAAGATGTGAAGGCAACGACGTGTTGGGACGGGCGCGTTGAATGGCCTGCGGCAGAGGTCGTCAAACTCGCACCACCGAACACGGAGAAATGACCGCTGGCGTCGCGATGCGCCCGCGATGGCGGAAGTCCACCGCGAGCTCGCGCTCGCGGCTCCGACGGGCACGAGGTTCGATCACACCCGCCGCACCACCCGCGCACTGAAGGCGTAGCGCCCGAAGATCGACTTGACGTGGAGCTCGATCTTGCCCTCGCGTGCGAGCGATTCCAGATACGCCATCAGCTCCGGGCGGAACTCGACGGTGAAGAGTTTGAGCCAGCGGCGCAGTGCCCAGCGCGTTGGGCCGGGCCAGGAGCCTTGATCCCAGAAGTCCACGATGTGGATCTCGCCGCCGACGGGCACGACGCGCAGGGCCGCGTCGAGTGCGCCCTTCCAGGGCGGGATCATCGTCAGCGAGTAAGAAAAGAACACCCGCGGCAGCGGGCCGCTCACGCCGAACATCAGCGGCAGGTCAAGCTCTTCGGCGAGGCCCTGACGCAGCGTGATCCGCTCACGCAAGGCGGGGTCGGCGAGCTTCTTCGACGCCGTTTCGAGCATCTGGGCCGAGGCGTCGAGCCCCAGGAGCTTCAGGTCCGGGCGCATCGCGCTGAGCTTCACGAGGTTGCGCGCAGTGCCGCAGCCGATCTCCAGAACTGTCGAGCCTTGCGGGGCGTTCAGATCTCTCAGAAGACTGTCGCGACCGAAGAGATAGAACTTCCGGCTGACGTCGTAGATGTGGCGCGTCCAGCGATAGATCGAGTCCATCTGCTCGGCGTGATGGCTGGGTTTGAGTTCGACCATGGAGGCTGCGCCCGCTCGGCGCGATGTGTCTTGGGTTTGTGTCGAGGCTGTGGGAGATGCGCTCATGCCAACCCCTTCCAGGGCTTCTCGTCAGATCGTACGTGCTCGCGGGTTCGACCCGTGCCTTCGCCAAGCCTCAGTCACGGCGTCCAAACGCCCAGAACCAAACGGTCGCCCAAGCTCTCACGCATCCGTTCCAATTTGGCCATTTGACCATTTGGTCATTTCGCGCAGCGTATACAAATGGAACCCGCCATAGATCGCCGAGCGATCGGCGAGATAAAACCGCTTGGACTCCGTCGCGTGATACTCGAACCGCTTCAGCAACTCCGGCGGGAGTGCCGTCTCGATGGGCGAGGCGCTCGCGGCGGTCCGGAAGATGATCCGGCTGCCGGGCTGGCCGACGCGGGCGATGTGCGTCCACTGCTTGGTCATCATCTCCGGCGTCATCCAGTCCTGCGAATCCAGGAAGACGAACGCGTTGTACGCGCCGGGCTCCGCCGCGGCGAGGTGATCGATCGTGGACATCTGTACGGTGGTGACGCGATCAAGGCCGCTGCGGATGGCGTCGCGGAACTCGGGCTTGAGGTACGGCGGGATGCCCTTGCGGCGCTGCACGTCGTAGCGACGCCCCAGCGCCTGCCACGCGAAGTAGTTGCTATCGAGCGACCACGCGCAGATCAGCCGCTGCACGCGATCGCGATAGCTCTGGAGGAGCTCGCCCTGGCTCTCGATCTGCATGGCGCGGAACTGCTCGGGCGGGATGCCGAGGTTGAAGACGCTCAGGGGCGATTTGCTCAGCCAGCCGAGGAACCGATTGGCGAACATCTTGCCGTACATCTTCTCAAACATCGCGGCCCGCCCGGCCTCGTCGTCGCGTAGCTCGATCAAGCGTTCGGGGTTGCGCCCGGTGGCTTTGAGCAAGTTGTGAATCCCCGCCAGCAGGTGGCCCAGGCGCGACTTCTTATAGAAGCCGGTCTCGAAGTAGCTGATGCGCTGGCGGCCCACGGCGTTGCTCTTGGTCCAGTACCTGCGGGTCACCGGGTCCAGGTGGGGTTCGACGTGCTCGAAGAACGCGGTGACGTTTCTCGGGTTATCCCCAGCGCCCCAGAACTGGAACATCGACTCCGCATCCGGCAGGTGCTTCATGCACGCGAGCTTCAGGCGAGCGACGCTGAGGTGGTGCAGGTTCAGGTCCACCGCCGTGATCGCGGCGGGGTTGTGCCGCAGGTAGTGCAAGATGTTGCAGCCGGCCGAGGAGATCGTCAGGATGCGGCTGTGGCTGCCGAGCTGCAGGGCCTCGGCGTCCACGTCCGGGTCTTCCCAGATCTGGTTGTAGACCAGGCCGTTGAACCAGAAGGTGAAGAGGCGCTCCTGCCAGCCCTGGGCGGTGTTCTTCGGTGCATGGCGCACGGCGGCGCGGAGGAGGTCGCTGGTTTGGGGCTGGGAGGTGGCCGTGGTCATGGGACGGGGCTCCGGAAAATGGCAAATTTGCAAATTTGCAAATGGCAAATAAGACGAAGGCAGAGCGGGACGGCGGCGGGGGCGAGGAGAGCGACGGGGCCCGTGAACGGGCAGGGGGCGCGGTGCGAACGCCTTTACGTTGCGTTCGGGAAGATGCTACCGGCGCGCGTGATCGCGAGGCACGATTTGGTGTGCAGGTCACGTCAAGGGCGTGTGAAGATCGTGTCAACGCGGGCGCGGCGGGCGGTGGTGGAGCGGGGGGGCGCGGGGTGCCTCGGCGATCGATTCGCTCACGAGGCGGCGCGTCGGTGCATCAACATCGTGGCGGCGCGCGAGGCGAAGAGGACGCCGACACCCAGGACGAGAGCGTCGGGCATGCCCAGAAGGAAGCCTTGGACAAAGAACGGCGACGCTCCGAGAATGCCGAGCGTGGTGATGATGAGCTTGGCGCGTGTGGGGCCGGAGGTGGCGTCGGCGGTGGGGATGGCGCAGTTGAGGGCGTACGCGGGGATGACCAGGCCGTAGAAGGCCATGAAGGTCATGTAGACGGTTTCGAAGGGGGTGAGGCGGGCAAGGGGTGGGGCGTTGAAGGCGAAGAGCAATCCGCCGAGGGCGAGCACGCCGATGAGGGCCCAGATCCACTCGCGGGTGTGCGAGGCTTGCGGGACGCTCGCGTGGAATGGGGCGGGCGCGGCGAGCGATGTTGCCTGCGTCGGCGTCGCGACGTGCTGGATGTGCACCGCGATCGTGAACGTGAGCTGGGCCATGAGGTGGATGGCGATCGGCAGCGACGCCAAGGCGACGAAGGCCTTGGTCGCGCCGGGCGAGAGCGAGGCGGGGTCGATGAACTGAGCCGCGTAGAACGGCGTGAAGAGGATCATGGCCAGGAAGAAGACGCCGAAGCCCAGAGCGAAGACGGGCTTGCGGCGAGCGCCCGCGTGTACCACGGCGTGCTGGAAGGTCACATCGAACCATGGGCAGGTCAGAAATCCGAGAGCCAGGACGGGCGCGATCGCGAGCAGGTCCGGTCGCCACGCGGTGCTCGTGAACGCGGCGTCGAGCGGGGAGCGTGCGTCGCCGGTGGTGGACGACCAGCCGATTGCGATCAACGAGATGATGAACCCCACAGCCGCGGCGACCGTCGCGCGGCGGGGCAGAAGCACCACGCACACAACGGCAACGAACGCGCCGACGAGCATGGCGGTCGAGCGGATGTCATCGCTGGCGCAGCGGTTGGCCAGGTGCATGAGGAAGAACAGATTGAACGCGGCGGTGACGATCGAAAACACCGAGCACGCGACCCGATGGCGCGCCACGAACGCGGCGCTGGTCTGCGGGCTAAAGATCCACGCCATCGCGGCGGCGCCGAGGACGTTGGGAATCGCAAAGAACGCGAAAGACCAGAGGCCGTAGTCGCGGAGCAGGATGATCGGCAGGAACATGCCGATGCACCACGTCCAGGACATGCCGACATAGATTGCCCAGAGGACGGTGGATGTGGGGCTCAGGTGCCCGCCCGCCGCGGCCCCGTGATCGCTGGAGGGCGCTGAGGATGCGAGGCTGCTGCTCGTGTCGGGTGAGGCGCTGGGCATGGGTGCGAGTGTATTCGTCACTCGGGCTTTTGTGCTTCGCGTTCGCGGAGGCGGCGCTCGACTTCGAGTTTGAGGCGATCCCATTCGCTTGGGGAGAGGTCAAAGCGTCCGCCGCACTCTGGGCAGGTGCCGGTGAGTGAAAGTGACGAGACGTCGTATCCGCAGTGGGGGCACTTGAAGCACTTGATGCGGCGCGCGGCGCGAAAGCGGCGGACGCCGCGGCTCATGGAGCGGGCCATTGAGAAGCCGACGACGCCGAAGATGATCGAGATGCCCATGAGCACGGCGGCGCGGAGGAAGGATGTCGAGGTGAGCGAGAGCCAGGCGGTGGTGATCAGCGCGATCGCCAGCAGACTCAGTTTGACGGCCTCGGCGACGAACGCGATGAGGGGCGCTTCGGTCCAGACCGAGCGGGTTCTGAAGTCGTCCGATGGGGCCGGCGGGATGGTGGGATCCGGTGGCATCAGTGGAGTTCAGCGTCAATTGTGGCGGTGGCTCCGGACGTGGCGACTTTCAGCGTCCGTGTGGCGGCGTGCTCACGACGATTGCTTCTTCAGGTCGGAGTGGCGCTTGAGCGTGTCCTTCTCGCTGTCGTTGAGGCTGTCGAGCCCGGAGGCGGAGATCTTCTTGAGAATGCGTTCGATCTCCGCGTCATCGGGCACGAGCGGCGAGGGGCCCAAGAGGCGTGAGAGGAACGAGCGCGGCGCTTTGTCACCGGCGTGGTGTGCCGGCGGTCGCGAATCGCCGAAGAGGTCGAAGAAATCGCGAAGCAGGTGCATTCGCCGGATGAAGAAGAAGCCGGCGATGGCGCCGCCGACGTGCGCCGCTTCGCCGCCGGCGTTTTCTGAGCCGAAGAGCAGGTTGCCCAGGGCGAGGATCGTGAAGCCGTAGACCGCGATGCGCATCTTCATCGGGATGATGAAGAGCACGTCGATGCGTTCATCGGGCGCGATGAACGCCGCGGCCAGGAGAATGCCGAAGATGCCGGCGCTGGCGCCGACCAGCGGCGTGAAAATGCTGTCAAAGAGCAGGAAGGGCACGTAGTTCGCCCACGCCAAGCCGAACTGGTGGACCATCAGGTTGCCGGTGAGGTTGAGCAGGAGGTACATGAGCGCGCCGAAGATGCCGCAGGTCAGGTAGAAGGCCAGGAAGCGGCGCGAGCCGAGGTAGTCTTCAACGAGGTAGCCCACGAAGTAGAGCCCCATGAGGTTGAAGCCGAGGTGGATGAGGCCGGCGTGGAGGAACTGGAAGGTGACGAAGCGCCAGACTTCGAGGCCGAAGAAGCCCTTGGCGGTGGAGAAGTGGCCCCAGGCGTGGAGGACGGGCTGCTGGACGTAGAGATCGCGACCGATGACGCGGAGGGCGGCGGTGCCGGTGCGCGGGTCGATGAGCGGGCGTCCCTGAGGGTCCAGATCACTGACGAAGAGCGGGCGCGCGTACACGCCGCGCTTGTCGGGAGTGGGCATCGGGGCGGCGTTGGCGAAGACAAAGGCCTTGTTCACGTCGGCGGCGGTGACGCCGACGAGGATCTCGCGCCCGAACGGCTGCCATTGCGTCCCGGTGATGACATACGTGCCGAGGACGAAGATCAGGGCGTTGAGTGCGATGAGCCAGGTGGTGACGCGCCAGGGGCTGTTGCGTGGGTGTCCGGCGCGCCGGGGTGTGCGAGGGCCGGTGCCGCGCCCTGAGGTGCCGGGCGCGGCGGTGCTGATGGAGTCGGTGCGGGTGTAGTCTCGATCGGCAATGCCCATGGCGAGGGACGGTAGGGGAGAATGAACGTGGATGTGAACGTGAGACGAACCGGGTGGGACCGTGCCACCGACCTCGTTTCGAGGTCGGTGCCTTGGACATCAGGACTGTCCGCGGGCACCGACCTGAGGACACCTGACGACAGGTCGGTGGCACGGCGCGGGCCTTGCCCGACGGCCGATTGCCGGCTGCCGATTTCTCGCTTCGATGGCTAAAAACTCGGTGGGATGTTGTGGCGTGCGACGTGGCCGCGTGTTATGTTGGGGTATGGATGACCTTGAACGTCGGGCGCTACTTGGTGTTGCGGGGATCGGAGCCTTGGCGGCGATCGCGCGGGCGGGCCCGCTGAATCCGCCGGCGGGGGCGGTCGCGCCGACGGGGCGCACGACGGACGAGATCTACAACAAGATTCCCACCGGCATCGACGGACGCATCGCGATCGCGGCGTCCTCGTCGCCGGTGACCATCTCAGCGCCGGGGTCCTACATCCTGACGGGCAATGTCAGCGTTGCGGCGAATGCGACCGGCATCACCGTTTCGGCTGACAACGTCACGCTGGACCTGAACGGATATACGGTCAGCAGTGCGCCCGGCGCGACAGCCGGCATCGGCGTGATTCTCTCCAGCAACTTCCGCCGATTTGTGCTTCGCAACGGCACGATCCACGGCTTCAACTCCGGTGTGGCGTTGAGCGTTGCGACGCAGACCGCGATCGTCGAAGACCTGCTGATCGAGGGATGCCGCACGTACGGAATCCTCGCCAGCAGCGCCGATGTCCGCTCGTTCCGAATCCGCCGCTGCGCGATCGTTGACACCGGGCTGACCCACACCGTCGCGGCGTTCACCGGCATCATCGCCGGGATTTCGTTGACGGGGGTCGGGCATGTGATCGAAGACTGCACGATCTCGCGGGTCACGTTCGGCGCTGTCGGCTCGCCGGACCTTCGTGGCATCAGCCTTTCTTCGGGCTCGATCGGCAACGTGGTGGCACGCTGCGCGGTGAGCAGCAACGTCACACCCGCGGTCGTCGGCAAGGGCATCATCTTCGTGGGTAGCGGCGTGTATCGCGACAACTGCGTGACCGGGTACACCGTTCCGTACACGTCTGGGACGGATGGTGGCGGCAACGTGTAGTCGGCGGACGTCGTATGCGTTCGGCGCGTGTGGGCGGTGGTGGCTTTTCCGGTCCGTTCGAAGTGAAAGGTGGATGTTCCAATGTCAGAACTTGAACGTCGGGCGTTACTTGGTGTTGCGGGGATTGGAGCCTTGGCGGCGATCGCGCGGGCGGGCCCGTTGAACCCGCCAGCCGGGGCGGTGGCGCCGACGGGGCGCACGACGGACGAGATTTACAACAGGATCCCGGCGCCGGGCACGCCGCCGATCGGCGCGTTCGATGGACGCACGGCGATCAGCTCCGGGCCGATCACGATCTCGAACCCCGGGTCGTACGTGCTTACGGCGAATCTGTCGGCAAGCGGAACGGTGATCACGATCGCGTCCGACGACGTGACGCTGGACCTCAACGGCTTCACCGTGACCAGTTCGTCGATCCTTCTCGGGGCGATCACGCTGAGCGGAATCCGCGACAACATCACGATCCGCAACGGCAACATCGTCGGGGGCAGCGCGGGCATCTCGGGTGTCAGCGCGCTGACGAATGCCCTGTTCGAGGATGTTTGCGTGATGAACGGACGGGTCGGCGGCATCAACCTCCAGTCGTCGAACTCGCGGAGTTGCGTCGCTCGCCGCTGCCGCGTGAACGCGATCGGCTCCACGACCGTCGCGAGCGACGGGAACCTGTCGATCACGGGCATGAATCTTGCCGGCTCGTGCTGGACTGTTGAAGAGTGCGTTGTCGCGCGCCTGATTTACAACGGCGGCGGGACACCGAGCTTCAGCGGCATCTCCTTGGTCGGGCTCAACGGCAACCGCGTCGCCCGTTGCACGGTTTCGCACGACGCGGCGATCGTGGGCCGCGGGATCGTCATCTCGAACCTCATCGCCGGCGTGTACCGCGATAACACGGTCATCAACTTCTCGATCCCGTACACCAACGGCATCGACGGCGGCGGGAATGTGTGAGATGGAGAGGCACTGGGCACTGGGCACTCGGCACTGGGGCATCAGGTGCCGCTGATTGGGATTGGGAACTGCGTACGACTTGCGCCGGCGCGTTGGCGAACGAGTCGCCAGTGCCCGATGCCCAGTGCCCAGTGCCCAGTGCCTCACCGCGCCTCGCGGCGCCTCGTGGTGTCCTGCTCGAGGAACTTCTTCTCTGAGCGAGTCAGGGCCGCCATGCCTTCGCGGCTGATCTTGGCGAGGATTCGATCCAGCTCGTCCTGGTGCTTGGCGGCCTCTTCGCGCTGGCGGGCGAGTTCGCGTTTGCGGCGCTCACGCCCGGACTCTTCTTCGCGGTCGGCTCGCTGCTGCTCGGCGAGGGCCGCGGCGTAGGCGGGATCTTGCACGAAGCCGCCGCCGCTTCGAGCGTCTTCGAGAGCCGCGGCGTCTTGGAAGCGGAGGCGCTGCAGTTCCTGCCAGCACTGGTGCCCTGCGAAGAGGGCCAGGGTGAACAGCCCCATTTCGCTGCCGATGAGGCCGTAGACGCCGACGACGCCAGCGACGCCGAGGCCCACGCTCGCGGCGATCTTCATCGACCGTCGGTAGCCGATGCGCGACCAGAGCACCTCTTGCAGCACGCGCCCGGCGTCCATCGGGAACATGGGCAGGAGCATGTTGAAGCAGAACAGCACGAGGTTGGTGTAGTAGAACCACCAGACGCTGGTCTTCAGGAGCGAGACGAGTTCGGAAGTTCCCGGGACGGAGGTGCTGGCAAGGAACGCGCCCAGGGCGCGCCCCGGCTCGAACGGGTTAAAGATCAGGCACGCGCTGTCGCCGCCGAGGGCGAGGATGATCAGCACACTGGGCACCATCAACAGCGGATGAACCAGCGGCCCGCCCAGCGTCGTGGCGAGGCTGGCCTTCCACGTGTGCGGCGGGCGGCACGAGGCCAGGCCGCCCAGCGGCCAGAGGAGCACGTCATCGGCCTGGCCACCGACAGCGCGGCAGGCAAAGACGTGCCCGAACTCGTGGATGAGCACGGACGTGAAGAGGCAGATCAGGCCCATCGCGACAAACTGAATGCCAAGGCCGCCGGAACTGAAGCCGGCGACAGCCAGTTGCAAGACGATAAAGACCAGGAAGAACAGGTGCAGCCGGACGGTGACACCGAAGACCCGCGCGACGGGCAGCGCCCAATCCAGGAGGTTGCCGGCGCGGGGGATCAGGCTTCGCCAGGCGCCGGGGCGTTGAGAGCTGCTGCGGGAGTAGTCGCGATCTTCGTACATCTGAGAAATGGCAAATGGGCAAATGGCAAATGAGCAAATGGGACAAGGAAGATGAGCACGTTCGGCGGGCCCGGGGGGCGGGCGGGCGAGCGTGGCTCTTTCTCTTTCGTTTATTCGGGCCCTCCGGTTGAGTTGTACGCACCGGGGCGGTGAGAGATTGCGATTTTCTTTGTGCTTGGGGTGAAGATCGCCGGGCGCAGCGGCGGGCGGGGGGGCGCGGGGTGCCTGGGGCTCAGGCGGAGCGGATCAGACCCTGACGCGCGGCCAGGAGCAGCGCCGTCAGGGTCTCGGCGTCGGCGATCTGGCCGGACTGGACCATCTCCCAGACTTGGGTGGGGTGTAACAGCTCAACTTGGATGTACTCGTCCTCCTCGAGTTTCTGGCCCACGAACGACAGATCGCTGGCGAAGAACGCGTGCATGCGTTCGTCGGTCAGGCCCGGCGTGGTGTAGAACGTGGCGATCGGCGAGATCTTCCCAGGCTTGTAGCCGGTTTCTTCGATCAGCTCGCGCGAGGCACAGAGCGCGGGGTCTTCACCCTGGCCGAAGGACTCATCGGGCAGGCGCGGGCGCTCGATCGTGCCGGCGCAGCACTCCCAGACCCAGTCGTTCACCGCGATGCGGAAGATCTTCATCATCACGATGCGGCCATCGGGCAGCGCCGGGACGACGACGACCGCGCCGGGATGGCGGACCATCTCGCGCGTGGCGTGCTTGCCGCTGGGATGCTCGAAGTGGAGCCGGACGCAGTCGTACTTCTTGCCCACGGCGATGGTCTCGCGCCGGGTGATGCGGGGGTGGGGGGGATGAGTGGGGGGCGGGGGGTGGGTGGTCATCGCCGAGGGTACGAGCCTGCGGCGCGAGCGTGCGCGGTGGTCCGCTTCGGCGAGAACACACGCCGACTTGCCCACCGCCCCCCCCGTCCCCCCGCCCCCGCCCGCGAGCGGAAGAGAGCGAAAGGATCGCTGGTAGCGCGAAGAAGATCGCTGTCGCCATCACAAAGATCGCGTTCCGGAAGACGAAGATGGAGGGCGCAGGAGCAAAGATGGAGATCGGCAGAGCAAAGTCAGCGGGCGCGGGAGCAAAGATGGAGAGCGCAGGCGAGAAGTTTGCTCACCGGGCTTCTCCGTCAGCAGACGAAACCGCCGCGACAGCGCTCCTTGCTGCCGATTCATCGATCTCCAAACTACCCATCTTCACGCTGGGCAATCTTCGCGCAAAGTCCCCGGAAGATGGCTTGACACGTAAAGAAGGGGGAGGGTATCTTGTGTTTTGCTGTGACTCGCGGCTGTGTGGCCGTGGTTGTTGGTGCGCGGGCGGAGCCTTCGCGAGAACTCTGGAGAGAGACATGTCCGTGAAGTCCTTCATCAGCGTGGCCGCGTTCGCGGCCGTTACCGGCTTGGCGGTGTCGATCGCCTCGGCCTCCATCACCATCCCGACCGTCGCAATCGGCAACCCCGGCAACGCCGCGGACCCGACCACGGGCTACGGCTCAGTGGCGTACACGTACAACATCGGCACCACCGAGGTGACCAACGCTCAGTACACGTCGTTCCTCAACGCCGTAGGCGCGACGGACGCCTTCGACCTCTACAACCCGAACATGGCCGGGGCGTTCGGCGGCATCACCCGCTCGGGAGCGGCGGGGTCGTACACCTACGCGACCGTGAACGGACGGGCCAACAACCCGGTGAACTTCGTCTCGTTCTGGGATGCGACGCGCTTTGCCAACTGGCTGCACAACGGCCAGCCCGTAGGCGTCCAGGACAACGCCACCACCGAGGACGGCGCGTACACGCTGACCCGCGACGGGATCGTCGCCAACTCCATCACCCGGAACATCAACTGGCAGTGGGCCGTGACCAGCGAGAACGAGTGGTACAAGGCCGCGTATCACCAGCCGGCCAGCACGGGCGGCGACGTCGACAGCTACTGGCTGTATCCCACATCGAGCAACATCATTCCCACCACCGCGCAGGCGAACTTCGCCTCATTCATCGGCGACACCGCGCCTGTGGGTTCTTACGCAGCGAACTTCTACGGCGCGTTCGACATGGGCGGGAACGTGTGGGAGTTCAACGAGTCGATCGTCGTCAATACGCTTCGCACCATTCGCGGCGGAGGGTTCAGCGGCCCCGTAAGCAACCTCGACGCTGACAGCGGTCTGGGCACCATGCCGACGAACGAGAGCCAGGGCGTCGGGTTTCGTGTCTCCCAGATCCCTGCGCCAGGGTCGGTCGCGCTGCTGGCGATCGGTGGGCTGGCCGCCGCGCGGCGTCGGCGTTGCTGATCGGCCTTTAACGCTCATCCATCTCCGCAGCAACAATCCCCCGCGACCCCGGCACCCAACCGCCGGGGTCG
>JALHNK010000006.1:36289-49791 GCA_022843565.1 Phycisphaerales bacterium | reverse complement strand
CTTTTTGATCTCCGTGGGGCGGAGCTCGAGCAGGGTGATGTTCGCCCGGCGCACGGCCATGAGCAGCACGCCTCTGGCGTGGCCCATGATGATGGCGGTGGCGGGGAACTTGGTGTGGGCAAAGAGCTGCTCGACACCGACGACGTCGGGTTTGAGCTCGTCGAGCAAGGCGACGAACTCGCGTTCGAGCTCGACGAGACGGTCAGCGACGGATTGCTCGCTGTCGAGGCGAATGACGCCGGCGTCGACGAGGGCGGCGTCTTGAGCGCGGGTGATCGGCAGGGTGCCGCCGCGGCGCGGGGTCTGGACGCAGCCGAAGCCGGTGAGGCGGAGACCGGGATCGATGCCGAGCGTTCTCAGGGGTGGCTCCCGTCGATGAGTGCGCCGGCACCGCCGGTGCCCGGGAGGCCGCGAGCGTCACCAACGCCCGCCATGATCCCCAACCCCCCGACCGCCTGGCCGAGCAGGCCCGTCCGTGCCAAGACGTTGCGAACGACGGCGACCACGGTTTTGGTGAGGATGTCGGCCTCGATGTTCACGGGCGCTCCGACCTGCCAGCCTGCGAGCGTGGTGGCTTCGAGGGTTTGGGGTATCAGCGCGACATCGAAGGTTCCGGCGTTGGAGTCCATGCCGGCGACGGTGAGCGACACGCCGTCCAGCGCGACGGAGCCCTTGAGGATGATGGCTTCCATGAGCTCTGCCGGCGGCCTGAGGGTGACGCGCCACTGGCCGTCGGTTTGGACGCGGGTCACTTTGGCAACGCCGTCGACATGGCCTTGGACGATGTGCCCGCCCAGCGGAGTCGAGGCGCTGACGGCGTGCTCGAGGTTGACCGGAGATCCGGCGGCGAGGCCGCCGAGTGTGGTCTTTTTAAGGGTTTCTGGGATCGCGACGAACGACCAGAGCGGGCGTGAGCCGGCGTCCTCGATTGCGGACAGTGTGAGGCAGCAGCCGTTGATACTGATCGAATCGCCGATGACCGGGCGGTGGTTCCAGGTGCCGAAATCAAAGGTCAATCGTCGGCCGGCGGGGACGGGCTGGCTGCTGGCCAGGTGACCAACGGACTGGACGAGGCCGGTGAACATGGGGGTTCCTCGACAGAACGACTCGGGACGGCGTATGTTTGCAGCCCGGCGAAGCGTACCGGCTCGTGCGAGATCGAGCTTACGCTTCGGCAAGCTGTTGGGAATCGTGAGGGTGGGTGAAAGACCGGGGCCTTGACGTTACACGCCAGAGTTCGCATACTGCCACGCCTCGTTTCGGGTTGGATCATCAGGGAGCCGCGTCATGCCGGTCGAGTTGAAACCGTTTGCACGAATCACCGCGATCGTCCTTCTTGGCGCGAGCCTGGGGCTGGGTGGCTGCCAGTGCTTTGAATGTGAGACCGAGGAGGAGGGCGCGACGAAGGTCAGCGCCGAGAAGGCCGCGGCACCGATGGGCGACGACCCGGTGGTCACGCCCGAACCCGAGGTGGTCTGGTACGACCCGACGACGTGGTTCGTCTGGCTGGACGGCGAGAAGAAGCCCGTTCGCAAGGGTGAGCCGATCCCGTTCGAGGCGTATTCGGCGATGGGTTATCAACTTCAGTGGAGCAGCTTCGCGGCGATCCAGCCCGAGGGCCAGATCGAGGCGGTGGATTTTCTTGATGGCGTGATCGTCGCTCGTGACAATCGCGCCGCGTTCACCGCGATCTCGCCCCGCTCGGGCGATATCCGCTGGGCGAAGCTCCAGGGCTACGGGCTGGCGAACTTCATCGGCGTGGTCAAGAGCGGCGAGAATCTGCTGCTGGTTGAAGAGGGCCAGATTTTGCCGGTATCGGCCGATCAGGGTGTGCCGGTGCTGAACAGCTTCGGCACGCCGGTCGCCCAGAAGCTCGGGCGAGTGGTGCAGACGGCGCCGCTGGAGGCCAGCGGGATGCTGCTCTTCGGTTCTGAGAGCGGTCACGCGATCGCCCATGTCACGCGTGCCGGCGTGACGAGCTGGCAGTATTTGATCGGCGGGCGCATCCTGGCCCGTCCGACGCTGCTGGGCAGCGGCGGCGCGGCGTTTGTTTCAACCGGCGGCGATGTCGTGGTCCTGAGCCCGGAGGTCGGCTCGGCCATGGGGCGCGCGAAGGTGTTCGGCGCGATCGAGGCTTCGGCGGCGGCGGGTGTTGATCGGTTCTTCGTGGTGAGCCGGGACCAGTCGGTGTACGCGTTTGATGACTCGAACGCGGCACCGCTGTGGCGTGTGCGGACCGAGGCGCAGCTCACGATCGCCCCGGCGTACTTTGATGGCAAGGTCTATGTGCAGGTGCCCGGCACGGGCCTGATGGCGCTGGAGGCGGGCACCGGCAAGCAGGCGTGGGTGAACAAGAGCGTGGGCGGCACTGTTGTCGGCACTCGCAAGGGACGGCTCGTCGTCTGGGATGGCACGCGTGCGACGGTCGTCGAGACCGTTCGTGGCGATGTGATCTCGACGGCGGACCTGCCCGGCCTGAAGGATTTTCGCGTGCAGCCGTTCATCGATGGCGACCTCTACGCGACGTGGGCGTCGGGTCAGATCGCTCGGTTCGTCGGCAAGTGAGGCGAGCAGCGTCGCGGAGGATGATCGATGGGTGATCTGGTCAAGGTGCGACGTGCGCTGCTGAGCGTCTCGGACAAGAATGGACTGGTGGAGTTTGCTCGTTCGCTCGCGTCGCACGGCGTTGAGCTGGTGAGCACAGGTGGCACCGCCAAGGCCCTGCGCGGCGCGGGGCTTGAGGTCACGCCGATCGAGGCGGTGACGAACTTTCCTGAGATGATGGACGGGCGGCTGAAGACGCTGCACCCGATGGTCCACGGCGGGCTTTTGGGCGTGCGAGATCTGCCCGAGCATGTGCGTGCCATGGAGGAGCACGGCATCGTGCCGATCGACCTGGTCTGCGTGAACCTGTACCCGTTTGAGGCGACGGTGGCCAAGGCCGGTACAACGCGAGAGGACGCGATCGAGAACATCGATATCGGCGGGCCGAGCATGGTGCGCTCGGCGGCGAAGAACCACGAGTATGTTGCAGTGGTCACATCGCCGGCTCAGTACGACCGCGTCTCTGAGGACCTTGTGCGGCATCGCGGGGCGACTTCGCGAGCGACGCGGCGGGCGCTGGCCCGCGAGGCCTTCAAGCTCACGGCGGTGTACGACGGCGCGATCGCAGCGTATCTGGCGGGCGAAGCGGACGATGCCGGGCCGACTCAGAACACGGGCGATGCGCCCGCGCCGCAGACCTTTGCGATCCGCGGAACGCTCGCGCAGCAGCTCCGCTACGGCGAGAACCCGCATCAGCGGGCGGCGGTGTATCGCGCCGATGAGCCCGGCGTTGTCAGCGTCATTCCCGGCGATGGCCCGGGCCAGACGCGGCAACTGCACGGCAAGGAGTTGTCGTACAACAACATCGCCGACGGGGCGGCGGCGCTTGAACTTGCGGTGGCCCTGGCGGAGCTCGCGGCGTTCGAGCGGCCGGCGGCGTGCGTGATCAAGCACGCCAACCCGTGCGGGGCGGCGCTTGCGCATTCGGGTGCGAGGGCTTGCGACGCGATTGACGCGGCACTGGCGGGTGATCCGGTCGCGGCGTTCGGCGGGATACTCGCGTGTTCCGCGGAGATTGACGATGCGGCGTGCGAGCGTTTGTGCGGAAAGGAGACGTTTCTTGAAGTGATCGTCGCGCCGGCGTTTACGGCGGGTGCGTTGGAGCAGCTTCGGGCTCGGTCGGCGAATGTGAGACTGCTGGCGACCGGCGAGCTCCGCGGGCGGGGGACGGCGCGGCAGATGGCGCGGACGATCGGCGGGGGGCTGCTCGTCCAGGACCGCGACCAAACGCCGCCGAAGCCGGATGCGTGGACGCTCGGCGCGGGGCCGGCACCGACGACGGAGCAACTGGCGGCCGCGGCGGCGATCGAGATCATGGTGCGGGCCATGAGCAGCAACGCGATCGCGATTGGAGGAGTGGACGGCGTGTCCACACGGCTCTTCGGTGGCGGCGTTGGCCAGGTCGATCGCGTGACGGCGTGCCGCCTGGCGGTGGAGAAGTCACGGGCGTTCTCGCCGGAGTTGTTGAGTGGAGGCGGGGCGATCGCGGTGTCCGATGCGTTTTTCCCGTTTGATGATGGGCCGCGGCTGCTGATCGAGGCGGGTGTCAAGATGATCGTTCACCCCGGCGGCAGCAAGCGCGACGCCGATACCTTTACGCTGTGCGACCGGGCCGGGGTCACGTGCATGATCACCGGCGTGCGCCGATTCCGCCATTGAAGGTTTCGCCAAGGGCTCGACCTCTTGCGGCCAAATGCGGTATGCTGAGCGCGGGGTATCGCAGATCGCCCCCAGGAGGATCGGTATGGCAAACGACACGAACGTTGTGCGGCTCTATGACGGCGAGACCGATGCGCTGATGCGGGCCGAACTCTCGCCGCAGCGTGTGAGTCTGCTCCCGGGCGAGGGCGTGTCGCCGGGTGTGTCCGGGGCGGTCTCCGCGAGCGAACGCATCAGGATCCTGTGGGGTCAGGATCTGCTGCGCGACATGCTCGACGGACGCTATCGCGCGATCGTGTGCGGCGTGAACGATACCGACAACGCGCGCGGCATCGTCAGCCAACTCGTCGAACTCGTTCACACCAGCCAGTGGTCCAGCAAGAGCGTCACGAGCTACGCCAAGATGTTCCAGGAGAGCGTGAGCATCCACGCCGCCCGCGACAAAGAGCCGTATGTGCTGAAGATCGACCTCGATTCGCTGCTCATTCTCGGCGTCCTTCGCCCGCACGGGCAGGATCACTTCACGATCGAAGACCTGTACCGCGGCTTCACGACGGTCAACCGGATGCTCGCCGACCGGCGCGATCGATTGCCGGTGGCCAGCATCAGCTTCCTCAACGCCCGTGCCAACCGCCTCATCGGCGCCGACGGCAAGGAGCCGTCGTTCGAGACCGTCCTCCGCACGATGTACTCCGCAGGCTTCCGGGGCGATGTCTACACGGCCCCGAGCATGTGGAAACTCGCGCACGTCGGCGTATTCCCGAGTTACCCGTTTCCCGAGGGCGTGAGCCGGATGCGAGAAGGAAGCAGTTAACAAAGTCTCAAATGGTCAAATTGTCAAATTGCCAAATTCGGACGGCGCTGATTCAGCGGTCGGCGTGGCTTGGTGGTTTACGATTTGAGCTTTGCTGCTTTGCTGCTTTGCTGCTTTGCTGCTTTGCTGCTTTGAGTTTTGAGCTTGCACCCACTCACTTCAACCGCCCCTGCCCCACGTTCACGCGGCTTGCGTTGACCAGCGTGAACGCGTGCGGCTCGTCCTTGATGAACTTGATCAGTTGGCTGGTGGTGATGCCGAGTCTCGCCGCGGCGGGCGCGGGGCTCCAGCGTTCGCTGGCCAGAATGTCCATCGCCTCGGCGAGCAGCGCCGGAAAGTCGTGGTGATCCGGGTTGCAGACGATCGCGCCGGATTTGCTGACGCGAGACCGCCAGAGGTCCGAGCATGTCGATGCCGGCTTGCCTGGGCGAGCGACCGCGGCGTCGATCGCTTCGAGAAACTCGGCAACGGACTTCCCCTTGGCCTTGCCTTTGAGCACCACCGCCGGGGGCGGCTCGACACGGACGTTGATCGCCAGGAGCCGGCGCATCCGACCGAGCGCGACGCGATGATTCTCGTTCTGGCTGCGGCGTTCGCTGGCTCTGGCCACGAGGCCCGAGTCGATGTGCGTGATGAAGACGGCGGTTTCGACCTTGTTGCGGTTCTGCCCGCCGGGCCCGCCGCTGCGGCCGGTGGTGACTTGGCAGAGCGCCAGCAGGTCGCTGTCGTCAAGGCAGGCAGGATGATGCCAGGGGGTCACGGGGGGAAGGGCTCAGGGCCGACGGGCGAGGGCCGAGGCGGCCGAACGGCCGTCGTGTGCGGCAAGCGCCGCACGCATCGCCTCGGCGAGTTTAGTCGCATCAAGCATCAACGGGCCAGCGGTCGGAACGTGCAGGATCGCGATGCCCGCTTCGGCGCACACACGATCTACGAACGCGTCCCGATCAATCCGATCGGGGCGGGCGTGCGTCGCGTCATCCAGCTCGATGATCAGTCGCGGCGCGAATGGCTGCGTCGAGTTTGGCCCGGGAGGAGCAACGAGCAGAAAGTCCACGTGCTTTTCGTTGATGCGGTTCTGAGCCGACTGCTGGACCGATCGCGGGCGCTTTTCGATTACCGTCGCCTCGGCCCGGACTTTGTTCGCGTCAATCTTGACAATGTCCGCGAGCCTTACCTTCATCAGGAGAAGAGGAAGGTCGGCCCGATTGAGCGCGGCGCAGAGGAGCGGCAGCGATTGCGTGATCGTGGCGTAGAGTCTGGCTTCGGCTTGCGACAAAACTTCGGACCTAAGGCAGTACGGAACGGGCGGGTCAGACGCGTCGGGCGTCTCATCCGCATCATCGCGACTCATCGCCGCGGGCTTCCGTGGAGCCAGCATCCCAAGCTTGGCGGCGAGAACATACGCGCCCGCGATAAGCAGTGCGAAGACGCCGAGGACGAGCAGCAAAGAAATGAAATCACCCATGATGGCAAAGCGTGTGCTCGCGCCATTGAGGAATCAACTCATTCCTCTTTTCGGTGACAGAAATGCCGAAGGGCGGACTCGAACCGCCGACCTGAGCGTTATGAATGCTCCGCTCTAACCAGCTGAGCTACTTCGGCGAGCGGGGGGATGATACGCATCGTGGGGGCGAAGGTGAAGCGGCTTCGTTGCGGGATGCTTGATAGCGGGCGCAACCCGCCGATCGCGCAGGATTGACGCGGCGGCGGGCGTGTGCGGGTCGGCTGGTGAGGAGGTGGGGGGGCGGGGGGGGGATGGTGCCAACGCGCGGGCGGCGGTTCAGGTTCCGTGAACCGATCGAAGAACTCTGAAGCCAGCCGCCCCGCTTCGTCGATTGATACTCAATGAAACACCTCGCCTCCGGCGTCCTGGTGATCTGTGACGGCTCGCTCCCCTCCCTCGCAGCGCTCTGGAGCGAGGCACGCAGCGAATCGCGAGTCCGCGCCAGCGGCGATCCCGGCGGCAGCGTGATCGCCTGGGGCATCGGCCCGGCGCACGCCAGCGAGGCGTGGCACGAGCTCGTGCGACGCCAGGCCCAGGCCTGCGGTGTGTCGATGGTCGAGTTCGCGCCGACCGACGCGGGCTTCAACGCCGGCGCGGCCGGTTCAAACGATTTCGATGGTCGCCAGCGGCACGCGTCGAGCGGCTTCGACGTTTCGCGGATGCTTCTGAGCGCGGGCGAGGCGGCGCTGGATGATCAGGTGGGACGCGTCGTGTGGCCCGTGGCGCTGGGGATGGGCGAGGGCACGCTCGCGGCGGATCAAGCCGAGCTGGTGATCAACGCGATCTCGGGTGCCGCGGATCGGGCGTTGCTGTGCTCGCGATTGCTGGCGTTGGAAAGTGACGATCGGGCTCGTCGAGAAGGCGGGCAGGGGTTTGAGTTCGGTGGACGGTTCATGATCCAGACGCCGTATCTGGACCTGGGCGAAAACCAGCTTGTCGAGCTCGCTCTGGATATGGACGTGCCGCTGAGTCTGGTGGATTCACAGGCCTGCGCCGCTAACGCACGCTGGCTCCAGGTGATTGAGCGTGTGGGAGCCGCGACGTTGATCCGCCCGGCGGCGTGATCCGTTGCAGAAGGGGTGTTGACCGATGGGAATCGTTGTTCAGAAGTTCGGCGGCTCATCGGTTGCCGATGCGCAGAAGATCCGCGACTGCGCTACGCATGTGCTCGATGCGATCCGCGATGGTGATCGCGTGGTCGTGGTCGTCAGCGCCATGGGGGACTCGACCGATGACTTGCTCAAGCTCGTTTCGGGCGTGTCAGCGCGGCCTGACAAGCGAGAGTTGGACCAACTCCTTGCCACCGGCGAACTCGTTTCGGTCGCGCTGGTGGCGATGACATTGCAGTCACTCGGGCAGCCAGCGCGAAGTCTGACCGGTGGTCAGGCGGGCATCCTCACCGATGATGCGTTCGGACGAGCTGGGATCTTGAACATCGATGATCGGGCGTTGCTCGCGCTGCTTGACGCGGGGATCGTCCCGGTCGTCGCGGGGTTTCAGGGGGTCACCGCCGGCGGCGAGGTGACCACGCTCGGGCGAGGCGGGAGCGACACGACCGCGGTGGCGCTGGCGGCGAAGCTCGGCGCTCGCTGCGAGATTCTCAAGGATGTTGATGGCGTGTACACCGCCGACCCGCGCATCGTGCCCGGGGCGCAGCGGCTCAGCACGGTGACGTACGACGAGATGCTGGAAGCCGCGGCGTTGGGTTCGCAGGTGATCCATCCGCGCGCCGTTGAGCTGGCCAAGAAGTTCAACGATACGCTGAGCGTCAAGCACAGCCACGAGCCACAGCGCGGCGGGACGCTGATCGTCGGCGAGAGCGGATCGAGCACAGGACGCGTGGTGTCGAGCGTGGTGCTGAAGCGTGGGGTCTGCCGCGTGAGCATTCGAGGGCTTGCGGATCGCGCGGGGATTCAGAGCGAGGTGTTTCAGCCGCTGGCCATGGCGCGCGTTCCGATCGACGACATCATCCAGGAAGAGGACGGGCCGGGCACGATCAACCTGACGTTTACGCTGGACAAGAACGACGCCGCGGAGGCGTCGGGCGTGGTCCACGCGGTGGCGGGCAAGATCGGCGTGCAGGCGGTGCGGATCGATGGGGGGCTGGCGACGGTGTCGGCGGTGGGATCGGGGATGAGATACACGCCGGGTGTCGCGGCCCGGATGTTCGCGGCCCTCGGCGACGCGGGCGTGCGGATCGAGAACATCAGCACCAGCGAGATCCGCATCTCGATCGTCGTCGCTGAGGGGGACGCCCAGCGCACGACCGCGTGCATCCACGACGCATTCGGGCTCAACGCCCCGGCGCCCGTGACCTCGCCGACGATTCACGTTCGCGCCGACGGCATGGGCACTCGCCCGGCGTAGTCGGGGGCGACTGTGCGTGGCAGAGTGGGGGGGTTGGGGGTGAGGCAGAGTGGGGGGCGAGAGCTGGCGGCGGACCGTCGGTGGGCCGCTACGCTTGCGGCCTATGACGCAGAACGCCGCCGAGTCGACCCGTTTCAACGCCCGCCCCGGTGACATCACCCGCTGGTCGCAGACCGTGATCCCCACGCTGCGCGAGGCCCCGGCCGAGGCCGAGGGGCCGAGCCATGTGTTGTTGTTGCGAGCGGGGTACATCCGCAAGCTGGGCGCGGGGATTTATGACTATTTGCCGCTGGGCGCTCGCGTGCTGCGCAAGGTCAGCGAGATCGTGCGCGAGGAGATGAACGCGGCCGGCGCGAGTGAGCTCCTGCTGCCGGTGCTGCTGCCGATCGAGCTGTACGCCGGCACCAAGCGCGACGTGGACTATGGCGATCTGCTCTTCAAGATCAGCGACCGCAAGGACGCGACCTACGCGCTGGGCCCGACGCACGAGGAGCCGATCACCGAGCTCGTCCGCGGCTCGATCACCAGCTACAAGCAACTGCCGGTCAATCTCTACCAAATCCAGACCAAGTTCCGCGATGAGGCCCGCCCGCGCGCCGGCCTGCTGCGCGGGCGCGAGTTCATCATGAAGGATGCGTACTCGTTCCACAGCCAGATCGAGGGCAGTGGGGGGCTGAACGAGACGTACGACGCGATGTACCGGGCGTACTCGAACATCTTCACGCGCTGCGGGCTGAGCTTCACGCCCGTCGAGGCCGAGAGCGGGCCGATCGGCGGCAGCGCTTCGCACGAATTCATGGTGAACTGCGAGAGCGGCGAGGACACGATTCTGCGGTGCGCGGCGTCGGGATATGCCGCGAATGTGGAGAAGTGTGAGATCGGCGCGCGGGCGGCCGGCACGCTGACCGAAGCGCCCAGTGGGGAGCTGGCCGAGGTTCACACGCCGAATCTGCCGGGGATCGTCGAGGTCGGCAAGTTCATGAAGGTGAAGCCGGATCGAATGCTCAAGAGCATCGTGTTCCAGATTGACGCCGGGCCCGGAGTGAAATCCGATGGCGCGAAATGGGTCGTCGCGGTCGTCCGCGGCGATCACGATGTCAACGAGGGCAAGGTGAAGACTGCGGTGCGTGCGATGACCGGCAACGCCAAGGCGGCGATTGCTCTTGCTGACGAGAAGGCGGCGCGGGCCGCGGGCTTTGCGATCGGCTATGTGTCGCCCCGCACCGTGAACACGGTGCCGGGGACGCTCTTGCTCATCGACGCGGACGCCAGTGGCGGGGGGTTCTGGGCCAGCGGCAGCGACAAGCCGGATCACCACGTCAAGCATTTCAACTGGCGGCGCGAGGTCGGCGCGAAACTGGACGACGCGGGTTATGTAAACATCGCCGACGTGCGAAACGCGATCGTCGGCGATCCCTCGCCCCGCGCCGAGGGGGCGAAGCTGGAAGCAGCACGCGGCATCGAGGTCGGCCACATCTTCAAGCTCGGCACCAAGTACTCCGAGGCGATGGACCTGAACATCCTCGATGAGAATCAGCAGCGCCGCCCGGTCATCATGGGCTGCTACGGCATCGGCGTCAGCCGCACGCTCGCGGCGACCGTCGAGCAGAATCACGATGCCAACGGCATCAAGTGGCCCTTGCCGCTGGCGCCGTATCACGTGCTGATCACGCTGATGAAGTTTGATGACGAGCAGACGCGCACGACGGCCAGCGACATCGCCCGCCAACTCGCGGCCATCGGCCTCGATGTCCTCATCGACGATCGCGATGAACGCCCGGGCGTGAAGTTCAAAGACGCGGACCTCATCGGTGTGCCGATCCGTCTCACGCTCGGCGACAAGGCGCTCGCGGCCCAGAGCGTCGAGTTCAAGCTGCGCAATGACGACGGCAAGGGCGACTTGTGCCCGCTCGGCGAGGTGGTGTCGCGCTGCGCGGCAGCGGCGCGGGCGGGCGGGTTGACGTAATCCGGAGCACGACGTGACATCGCCGGGCCAGCCCCAGATCGTTCGGGTGACCTCGACGGCGCAGCTCGCCGACGCCGCGGCGCTGTTCCGGGAGTACGCGGCGAGCCTGCCGTTTAGTCTGGACTTTCAGGGGTTTGAAGCGGAGCTCGCGGGGTTGCCGGGGCGATACGCGGAGCCGCGCGGCGTGATCTTGGTGGCGTACGCCGTCGCAAGGAACGCGGCGGCTGACGGATCAGCGCAGCCGGGTGCAGCGTCCGAGCCCGTCGCATGCATCGCGCTGCGCCCGATCCTGGACGACACAACGTGCGAGATGAAACGCATGTACGTTCGCCCGACGCATCGCGGCATTGGCCTCGGGCGACGCCTCGCGGTCGAGCTGATCGAGTTTGCACGCGGCGCGGGGTACACGCGGATGCTGCTGGACACGGAGCCAGACTTCGCCGCGGCGGTCGGGCTGTACCGGTCGCTCGGGTTCATGGACACGTTCCGCTACAACGACGACCCAAACCCGCACACGCTGTTTATGGAGCGGGGGCTGTGATCTGGTGGTCAGAAGCCTCGGAGGCGGCAAATCCCGATTGCTCCCCCACCGTTTTCATGCCGCCGATAATGCATGTTATGTAAAACGATGGTGGCGTGCGTGTTCAGGGCGACCATCCATGGCCATTCGTCGGAGCCGCGGGCGCGAGCACGCGGACGTGGCGTGGTGGACCTCCGGCGTTGCCTGGGCATTCGTGGGCTGGACGCAATGTGGGCAGACTGACTGAGCTCCGCACTTCGTCAGGCTTGTCGGGCGTGAGCTCGCAGGCTGGGCGCGTGAGCGGGACCGTCCCGTGAGCCGGGGTCACGATGTGCATGTTCGACTTGCGAGGCCGGCGGCGCCGGATTTGGCCCCCGCGCGGTTCGAGCGCGTCGGACGAGCCCGATCCGCGTGCTCGCGCCCGCGGCTCCGACGATCGAACCATGGCGTCGCGCTCTCCGCGTACTCGCGCTCGCGGCTCTCCGGCAATCGCGTGAGCCACTACGATTGGCCATGCTGACATTCGCTGCGTGCGTTGTTGTGGGGACGATCCTGACTCAGCCGGTGGCGACGCCGTCGCCTGCCGCACCCGGCGGTTCGCCGGCGGCGGAGCAGCTTGACTGGCGCTCGACGGAACCACCATACCTCACGCGGCACGTCCAGCTCACGCGCCCCGAGGATTTCAGCCGCGCTGGCGAGGCGTATTTCGATCACCAGAAGCCGGCGCGGTGGGTTGTGTTCCAGGCGATCCCGAGGCCCGCGGCGGGCCAGGCTCCAGACGCCAACTACGGCATGTACATCGCGAAGCTCGTGCGCGACGCCGCGGGCGGCGTCACGGGGATCGAAACGCCGACGCTTATTTCGGCGCCCGGGTCGTACAACACGTGCGGGTGGTTCCATCCGTCGGAACCCGGCGTGATCACTTGGGGCTCGACGGTGGTTGCGCCGACGATGACCGACGCACCGGGTTACAGCAAGGATCGGCGCCGGTACTCGTGGCAGTTTCCGCCGGAGACGGAGGTTGTCGCGTTTGGTGTAATGGACGTCTGGATGGATTTTCAAGGTCAGCAAGTGTCCGCCTCGATGCAGAGGTGGAGACGCCAGAATCCGGGAAGCGAGCTCGCTTTGATCCAACCTCCCCCGCCGCCTGACTATGTGAGGCGGAGCGACCCGGCGCCGCTTTTCTCCCGCCCCGGTTACGACGCCGAGGGCTCGTACAGCCCCGACGGCCGTTTCTATCTCTACACCCACGTGGACCCGGCGAACAACGACCCGAATCTCTGGATCTTCGACACCAAGACCAAGGCGCACACGCCGATCGTCACTGCTCGCGGCTACGACGGCGGGCCGTTCTTTCATCCGGACTTTCCGAGGACGCCGTGGATTTGCTATCGCTCGGATCGTCGCGGCGACAACAATCTGCAGCTGTTCATCGGCGAGATCGCACTGGGCAACGACGCCGACCCAAGCGTTCCCATCGGGCTGGCCCGCGAGATCCAGGTGACCGACGACGCGGACATCGTCAACTGGTGCCCGTACTGGCACCCCACTGGCGGCTACCTCGTGTTCGCAAGCTCCGCGGTTTCGCACGCGAACTACGAGGTGTTCGCGATCAAGGTTGATCAGGCGCTGTTCCCGACGAGGACACCGGCCGCGGCCGGTGAGGGCAAGGACGCGACTCCGGCGGCGAAGCCCGAGGACGGCGCGACGCCCCCCGCTCTTGCCACGCCGGCGAAGGACTGGCCCCGCGTGCGCGTCACCAGCGCCACCGGCTTCGACGGCCTGCCGGCGTTCAGCGCCGATGGCACGCTCATGATGTGGACCAGCCAACGCGGCCCGAAGCTTGAGGGCGAGCAACGCCCGAGCTCGCAGCTCTGGATTGCGGAGGTCGTCGGCGAGCCGGCGTGGAATGCGACGCCGAGAACCCCGGCACCGCGTACCACGACGCCGCCCGCGCCATCGCCGTGAGCTCCGATGCGTCAGCAGGGCGGAGAGAATTCCGGCGCAACCACCCGCTCGGTTTCACGTTCATGTTCACGTGGGCGTTACACTTCCTTGCCCTGTCCCG
>JALHNK010000006.1:0-36279 GCA_022843565.1 Phycisphaerales bacterium | reverse complement strand
CGTGTGCTCTTCCGATCTCGGTAGCTCAGTTGGATAGAGCAGCCGCCTTCTAAGCGGCAGGTCGTGCGTTCGAGTCGCACCCGGGGCGTTTGGATACTTAAGCGATTCGGTCACGCCCGTGCGATCGGTGAGGTCACGCGGGATGCCAAAGTCTGCGTCCGCGTGCTCGCGCCCGCGGCTCCGACGAGCGAGGTCTCGCCCCCGTGCTTGCGCTCGGGGCTCCCTCGATCCCCTGATCCCTCGGACCCCATTCACCCAAATCGGCCGGTCACGTACTGCTCGGTCTCCGGCAACTGCGGATTCTGGAAGATGTCCGCGGTCGGGCCGTATTCGACGAGGCGGCCCATGTACATGAACGCGGTGTAGTTTGAGCAGCGGGCCGCCTGGTGCATGTTGTGCGTCACGATGACGACGGTGATGCGACCGGCGATGGCGCGAACGAACTCCTCGATCTTCAGCGTCGCGATCGGGTCCAGCGCGCTGCAGGGCTCGTCCATGAGCAGGATCTCCGGCTCGGCGGCGATCGCTCGCGCGATGCACAGACGCTGCTGCTGGCCGCCGGACATGCCCAGTGCCGATTCCTTCAGGCGGTCCTTGACCTCGTTCCAGAGAGCCGCCGACCGCAGCGCCTTCTCGCAGGCGTCCTGCAACACACTCTTACGGCTCTCGCCATCGATGCGAAGCGAGTAGACCACGTTCTCGAAGATCGACATCGGGAACGGGTTGGACTTCTGGAAGACCATGCCGATGCGCTTACGGATCTCGATCACGTCGACGCTCGGCGCGTAGACCGATGACGCGTTGAGCGTCATCTCGCCGGTGCAGCGGACAGAGTCGATCAGGTCGTTGAGACGGTTGATCGATCGCAGGAGTGTGGACTTTCCGCAGCCGGAGGGGCCGATGAGGGAGGTGACCTTGCCGCGGGGGAAGGACATGTTGATGTCGTAGAGCGCGCGGGCCTTGCCGTAGAAGAGGTTGAAGTCGTTCACATGGATGATGTGGTCTTCACGCTTGAGCGCATCGTGCGTGCGCGTCGCGAAGCCCTGGCCCGCGCGGATGCAATCGGCAAACGCGCTGCTGGACATCGGGCCGGACGTCTCAACGGTCGGCTCAACGGCCACCGCCGGAGCCTTGACGGGTGCTGCGCTGCTGGATGTCGGCGTGTTCTGTACGGTCATGGCGAGCGGCGGCTTTCGGGTTGAGGTGGTCATGGTACAGGCCCCGTCGAGAGGTCGGGTCGGGTCAGAATGATTCGCCGTGGAACTTCTTTCGGAGCGAGGAACGAATCCGCACCGCGGCGGTGTTCATGGTCACGACGACGACGATCAGCAGCAGCGTCGTACACCACACGATCGGCTTGGCCGCTTCGGAGTCCGGCGATTGGAAGCCGACGTCGTAGATGTGAAACCCGAGGTGCATGAACGATCGATCCAGGTGCAGGAAGGGCCACTGCGCCGTCAGCGCGTGTTCCGGCGCCAGCTTCACCGCACCAACGAGCATCAACGGCGCAACCTCGCCAGCGCCGCGGGCCATCGCCAGGATCGCGCCGGTCATGATGCCCGGCATCGCGCGAGGCAGCACGATCCGCTGGATCGTCTGCCACTTGCTGGCACCGCAGCCGACCGATCCCTCGCGCATCGAACGCGGCACCGCGGCGATCGCTTCTTCAGTCGCAACGACCACCACCGGCAACGTCAGCAGCGACAACGTCAGGGCGGACCACAACATGCCCTTGGCGGCAAACTTTGGCGACGGCGCGTGGGCCTCGTAGAACCCGTTAAAGTACGGCGTCGTGGCGATGAGCAGCGCGATGACAATCGCGACGCTAACCCACGCCAGGATGCCGAACTTCGCAACCCAGCCCTGCAAATCCGTCGGTTGCTGGCCCGGGCGTGGCTTGGCGAAGAGACCAAAGAACACGCCGCCGAACACGAGCACGACGAGCATGCCGAACGCGAGCCACCACGCGATCATGGACGAGACCGGCAACTCGAAGCCCAGGAGCGAGGCGTTGTCTGTCAGGGTGATTCCTGAGCCCTTGTCCACGTACGCGCCGACGGTGTAGCAGAAGAACCCGAGGCCGAAGACGCCGTAGACGATTGATGGCACGCCGGCGAGGTTGTTGATCGCGATGCGGATCGCGCTGGTGAGCGGGCCCTGCTTGGCGTACTCGCGCAGATAGATCGCGGCGATCACACCCAGCGGCACGACCAGCACGCTGAGGAGGATTGTCAGCAGCACCGTGCCGAAAATGACCGGGAAGATGCCGCCTTCGGTGTTTGCCTCGCGCGGCTCGCCGAAGACGAACTCGTTCCATCGAGCGACGTAGACGCCGAACTTCTCGCCGAGCGACATCTCGTTCGGCTGAACGGCCCGGACGATCTGGGACAGCCGCATCGGCTCGTCGGCATCGGTCTGGCGGATCGGCGCGAAGCGGCCGCTGGTGGCTTCGACGAAGATCGCCCGAACCTTCAGATCCTCTGCATCGAGTCGGGCGGTCTCTCCGGCGATCTCGATGTACTTTTCCTCGAGTTTGGTGCGTTCTTCCTTGGAGCTTGCCTCAAGGGACTCGAAGCTCTTCCTGAGCTGCGCGACCATCTCGGGCGTCGCTCGCGATGCCGACGACGGCCGCTCGACCCACGCGAAGATGGCGCTCATCAGCGCGATCACCACGCACGCGGCGCGGAGCGCGGTGCGGACGGGGCTCACTTGCGCGATAAACCCGGCCGCGGCGGGCGGCGTGCGGAGGAAGTACAACCCGCCGATCGACCCGGCGAGCACGAAGAGACTCAAGACCCAGACCGCGAGCGGAGACACGACCGCCTTCGCATCCAGCGCCCGCTCGGCACGCTCAAGTTCCAGTGCCGCCTGCTTGACGCGTAATCGAATCGACTCGATGTCGTGGTTGACGCGCCCGACCTCTACGCGATTCAGGCGTTCGATCTCCTCGGCACGGGCCACAGCGAGCGGCCAGTATTTGTCCAGCGCCGCCATCGCCTTGGCCGGGTCGCTCCCGCCGATGAGGCGCGATTCTTCAACGACGAGCTTGCCATCGTCCTGGGTCTTGACGACGCGCCGATCGATCTTCACGGGTCCGAACTCGTCGGAGGCGGCCTCGCTCTTGACGATCGTCTCGGCCGGGCCGGCGACGGTGGTGGTTGAGCGGATCTGAATCCCCGCCGGCGTTCCAAACCACGGCCCCCACTCGCGACGTTCGAGCATCACCGCGTCGGCCGGTGTCGAGCTGCTGCCGATCTGGTATACCGGGAGCCAGACGAACGACTGCCCCCCCACTTCGCGATTGCCGATCCGATAGAGCCGACGCAGCAGTTCGCCCTTGGCATTCACAGCCCCCTCGGGCAGCTTGCCCGAGGTCTTGAGGGTTGCCACTGCCGCGCGTTCGGTGGCCGAGGCGTCGTAAGCCTCCTCGGTCATCCGAATGCCCATCGTCGTCTTGGTCACGCCGTCCGGCGTCGTGTACGTCACACGCTCGATCGGCCGGGGCCAGAACGCGGCGCCGCCGTTGTACAGCACCAGCCCGAGCAGCGTGATGATCATCACGACGCAGAGCACCAAGGCGGTGCCGGTAAGCCACACCATCGGCTCGCCTCGGGCGTGCAGCGGCGTGGCGCGCGTGCGCCCGGTCATCGGCGTGCTGCTGGGCATCGGGCTAGCGAGCGGGTCGGCCATAGTTCATCAATCCGGTCGGTACGAGGCGGAGGCGAGAGCGAATGCATCGATCACAACGCCGCGGAACGCTTGCGGAAACGCTGCCTGATGATCTCGGCGATGGTGTTCACGAAGAAGGTGAGGGCGAACAGGCAGAGCGCGCCGAGGAAGAGCACGCGATAGTGGGTCGAGTCCTTCGCGGCCTCGGGCAGTTCGACGGCGATGTTCGCCGCGAGCGTGCGGAAGCCGGAGAAAACGTTGAGGTCCATCATCGGCGTGTTGCCGGTGGCCATGAGGACGATCATCGTCTCACCAGCGGCGCGCCCGAGGCCGATCATGCACGCGGAGAAGATGCCGGAGCCCGCGATGGGCAAGACGACTCGGATGGCCGTCTGCCAGCGCGTTGCGCCGCAGCCCAGCGATGCCGAACGGAGCGAGCCGGGGACCGCCGAGAGCGCGTCCTCGCTGATGGTGTAGATGATCGGGATGATCGCGAAGCCCATCACAATCGCGACGACCAGCGTGTTGCGCTGCGAGTACGACCCGAAGATCGAATCGCGTGCGTCAAGGCCGATCCCGCTCAGGAACCCCGCCAGCGCCGTCGCCATCGCGATCGACGCGACGACGGTGATTGCGAACTTCGCGAGCTGCAAGCCCGCGGCCTTCATGCCCACGCGCACCGACGCGTTGCGCGTCAGCAACTCATCAACGAACCGCTGACGCAGCAGCGTGATCAGGATGAACGCCGTCGGCGTCATCAGCAAGAACCAGCCGGACCACGACGTGCCGATGCTGCCGTCCAGCCACCGTCGGATGTCCGGCTCGGCGAGGTTTTCCTGCGCGATGATCCGGGCGGGCCCGGCGTCGTTGACACTTCCTGCCGGGCGGACGAGCTTGCCCTGCAAGACGTAGAAGCCTGCATGGCGCGCGGTGCGGGCGTCGTCGGGCGTCAGCGAGGCCGAGTCTTGCAGCGATTTCGGCCACTCCGTACGCGGGACTTCGGTCGTCGAGCCGGCGAGAACCAGCACATCGGAATCGCTGGGGCTGAACAGAGCTCGCTCCAGCGGGGCCGAGAGCGTGTACGTGGCGGCGACCGTCACGCCCATCACCAGCGCCACCATCGCCAGGTGCCTCATGCTGCTGAGAGCGGCGGTGATGCGCGTCGGCACGAGCTGCCAGAGATACGCAGCGGTCAGCGCACCCACCGGCACCGTGAAGAACGCCATGAGGACCGCGGGCAGTACGTCTCTGGCAAACGGCGCGATCACCATGGCTGCGATGAACCCGAGCACAACGCTCGGCAGCGAGGCCATCATCTCGATCACCGGCTTGACGGTGTTACGCACCTTGTGGTGCAGGATCTCGGAGGTGTAAATCGCGGCGAAGATCGCGATCGGTGCCGCGAAGAGCATCGCGTAGATCGTGGCCTTCAGCGTGCCGAAGATCAGCGGCGTAAGCGAGTACTTGATCTCGGCGGTGTCCTCACCGGCCGATGATTGCCAGGTGTACGACGGCGCGGCGTCGCCCTCGTACCAGACCTTTCCGGCGAGTGAGTACAACGAGGCCTCGCGCTCGGGCGCGTCGAGGTTGTACGTGCGGAGGACGCCGCCGGAGTCAAGGACGGCGAAGCCGTCAACCTTCGGCGCGATCACCGCGAGCGACGGAGATCTGCTTGCGTTACCGCCTTTGGGGGAGCCGGGGCTCTGGAGGTCGGCGATCCGCTTGTGGCTCGTCATGTGCCGCACGGCGTGTGTGCCGTCGGTCCCGGAGATCAGGAACGACCGATCGCGCAGCGAGATGCCCAGAGCCCCCACGGGGTTGCCGTTGCCCTCGAAGCGGTGGACGATCTGGAACCGCTGATGATCGAGGGTCGAGAGCGTGTTCGCTCGCGTCACGAACCCGCCGACAACGTCGCCGCGATCGTCGGCGATGACGAGTGTCTGCGCTCCGAGAAGCATCGCGGCGGCAGAGATGGATCGGCCGGCGGTCAGCACCGAGAGCGTCTCCACCTTGACGAAGCCCTCGACGTCCTTCCCGTCTTTGACAGCTCGCCCGTAGCGATCGAGCCGACCGTCTTTCCACAGACAGAAGATCGAGTTGCCGTTGCCGCTGACGAAGAAGTAGTCCGGCAGCGCCGCGCCGTCGGTACGCTGAACGTACGCGAAGGCCTCGCTCTCGAGCCTCGCACGGGGAGCGCCGCCGCCGAGCGGCCGGGTGAACGACACGCGGCTGAACACACCGGTCCCGTCCTGTCGGATCAGCCCGAGGAACTGCGCTGAGGTCGAAGCGCGAAAATCAACGCGAGCGATCGCGCCGGTACCCTCGGCGACGTCGACGGGAGCCGCGAGAGTCAGTTCCGGCGTGGTGGCGCGGAACTGATCGATCGGCGTCCGCTCGATGAACCCCGACCCATAGGCGACGCGCCCGCCTCGCTCGATCTTGCGAGCCGCGGCGGGAATGCTCTCGCCGAGTAAGAAATCGGTCTTGAAGTCCAGCGTCGCCAGGCGCACCGTGCCGTCGGCGAAGCCGATGGCGAACTGGCCAGTTTCGGTGCGCTGCGACGCCGTCGTAATCGCCGGCTCGGATGGCAACTCGCGTGAGACGGTGAACGAAGCGCCGGTCCCGGTCGTTTCCGGTGCGACGGGCTGCGTTGGATCCTGCTTCGGCGTTCCGGCCACGGTTGTTAAGGAGTCATCGAGCGTGACGCTCGTGAGCATGCCGTCGCTGGTGAGCACGCTCGCAACGCCGCGGTATTCGTCCACGCCGAGCGCGATCGGCAGGCCGTTGAGCGAGAGCTGCCGCTGTGTGACGTAAGAGGCGGTGCCGGTCTTGAACAGCGGCGCGACGTTCCACGCCAGATAGAGCATGATGCCCAGGACGCAGACGATGACGCCGATGCCGCCGACGGTGACGATGATGCGCATCGCCGAGTCGACGGTGCGGACGCGCGACTTGGTGACGCGCCGAAAGTTCGGCGCGGGCATTCCCGGCGCGGGCCGCGACGCGGCGGGAGGGCCTGGCGGCGAGTTCGGAGCTGGAGTGGCTGGGTTCGTCATGCGCGGCGTGGGAGGGCGGGAGGACGGGGGGGCGTGGCGCGATGTGGGAAGCGAAGCTCTCGCGAGACTTTACCAGAAGGCCCGGCGAAGGTCTTCGCCTTCGCCGGGCCATTGAGTGATTTCACACCATCTTGGTTTGTCGGGAATGTCCCGATGTGAACGCAACGATGATGCTGTGCCGCCGGTCGGTGCTTTCGCCTCGACCGGCTGGCGATGGATCAGAACTTCGCGTCGATGCCGACCGACTTCAGGGCGGCGCGAGCGGCGTCGGCCTTGATCGGGAAGTAGCCGTCCTTGACGACGCCTTCCTGGCCGGACTGGGTGTAGATCATCTTGATGAACTCGGCGCGGAGGGGCTCAAGCGCGGTGCCGGGCTTGTAGTTGACGTAGCAGTACAGGTAGCGAGCCAGCGGGTAGCTGCCGTCGTACGCGAACTCGGCCTCAGCGGCAACGGCCTTGTCCTTGGCGGTCTTCTTGACCTTCAGAGCCTTGACGTCGGCGGTCTTGTAGCCGAGGCCCGAGTAGCCCATGCCGAACTTGTCGGTCGCGATCGCCTGGATCACGGCGCTGGAGCCCGGCTGCTCCTTCACGGTGGTCTTGAAGTCCTTCTTCGAGAGCGCGTGCTCCTTGAAGAAGCCGTAGGTGCCCGACGAGCTGTTGCGGCCGTAGAGCTGCACGGGCTGGCTGGCCCACGCGGCGTCCTTCACGCCCAGGTCGCCCCAGGTCATTTCCTTGCCGTCAACGGAGAACACGGCCTGAATCTGCTCGAAGCTGATCTCGTCGAGGGGACAATCCTTGTTGACGAAGACGGCGAGGGCGTCAACGGCGGTCGGCAGGCCGACGGGCTTGTAGCCGAACTTCTTCTCGAACGTGTCGATCTCGCTCTTCTTCATGTCGCGGCTCATCGGGCCGAACTGAGCGATGCCCTCGGTCAGCGCGGGTGGCGCCGTGCTGGAGCCCTTGCCCTCGATCTCGATCTTGGTGCTGGGGTAGAACTTCTTGAAGTCCTCGGCCCAGTGGGTCATCATGTTGTTCATGCTGTCGGAGCCGACCGACTTGATCGTGCCCGACACGCCCTCGGCCGGCGTGTACTTCGGCAGGGCCGAATCGACGGTGACCTTGGACGGGGCCGCGAAGGCCGAAGCGGACATGGCGAGGACGGCAAATGCCAACGTTGACTTCATGCGAGACTCCTGTGAGGGTTGCATGCGGATCATCCGCATGTACCAAGTCTTCGCCGCATGATGATCCGGGACGCGATCGAGAGTATGAAGAGTGTGTTAATGAATCACGAGCCCATCGCAATCGGGGGTCGCTTGGGCGATTTGTTTCGATTAAGCATCGATTTGTTGTAAAAGAGAAGCCTTCGTCAGCAAATGGGCTATCCCATCGCCAGCGTCACGATGACCTGCATGGCCGCGATTCGAAGCACCATCGCCAGTGGGTAGACGGCGGTGTACGTCAGTGCCGGCGCGTCGTTCCGGCTCAGTTCACCCGCGAGCGACAACGCCGGCGGATCGGTCATGCTGCCGGCCAGGAGGCCCATCGTCGAGGGCCCGTCCAAGTTCAGCCACACGCGCGCGACAATCGCCCCGACCAGCAACGGCAGCAGCACGATCGCCAAGGCGCACGCGAGCCATGTCAACACCGCGGTGCCGCCGATCGCCTCGAGCATCACGCCGCCCGATAGCAGGCCCACGGATGCCATAAAGAGAGCAATCCCCGTTTCGCGCAGGGCGGTGTTCGCTGGCGCGGGCATCGAGCAGATCATCGGGCCCAGTCGCCCGAGTCGGGCGAAGAGCAGGGCCACGAGCATCGGCCCCGCCGCGAGGCCGAGCTTGATCGGTGTCGACAGGCCCGGAAGCGGGATCGGGACCGAGCCGATCAGCACGCCGCAGCAGATTCCCAGGAACATGGGGATCAGGTGCGGCTGATTGAGCGCCCGTTGAGAGTTTCCAACCAAGGCTCGGACTCGCGGCAGCGCATCTTCCGGTCCGACAGCGGTGAGCACGTCCCCGAACTGGACGGTCATCTCGGCCCTGGCGGCCATCTCGACGCCGGCGCGTTCGACGCGCGAGACCTGCACACCGAATCGTCGCGCCAGATCGAGCTCGAGCATCGATTGGCCGACGACTTCGGTGCGAGTCACTACGAACTTTTGTGCCGCGACCTGCCCGGCGTGCATCCGTAGGTCTGTCTCGCTGGCGCGCCCGAGCAGGATCACCAGTTGATCGATCTCCGCACGCCCGCCGACAGCGAGGACCAGATCGCCGAGCTGCAGGCGTGTCTCGCCGGTGGGCACGCTTACGTCTTGGTGGCGGAGGTGTCTGGTGAGCACGACGCCGAGCGAGTGGATGATCCCGAGTTTTCGCAGATCAACGCCCGCGACGCCGGGGTTTGAGACTTCGATCGTGGCGTGAACGACCGTGTCCGCGGGCAACGGCGCTTGGCTTGTCGGCGGTTTGAACGATGGCAGCACGCGGGCCAGGCGCGTGCTCGTGATCATGATGCCGATCGTTCCCAACACGCCCAGCGGATACGCCAGGGCGTAGCCCGCAGTGGACGCGCCCGGCTCGATCCCGCGTTCGGCCATTGCCGCCTGCCCCGCGGCGAGGCTCGGCGTGTTCGTCGTCGCCCCCGCCAACACCCCCAGCCCATCTTGAAGACCCAGCACTCCCAGCTTGATCATCGCCAGCATCATCCCAGCGCCCATCAGAACAATGCCCGCGGCGATGATGTTCAACCCGAGGCCGGCGCGCTTCAGCGAAACAAAGAACCCCGGCCCGATCTGAAGGCCCACGCAGAACACAAAGAGCACGAGCCCGAGATCGCGGGCGAACTTGAGTACATTGGCATCAACGATCACCCCGCTGGCCGACAGGCCGAGCCCAACCAGCAGAACACCGGCGACGCCGAGCCCGATGCCGCGGACGCGCGCGTGACCGATCGCAAGCCCCGCGGCGATGCAGATCGCCAGCAGGACGATCGCTCCGGCGCTCGGATGTTCAGCCAGCCACGGGCCCATCGATACGTCTCCGCACACAGTCGCTTTGTAGAACCAATCCGCACGCGATCACATCGCCTCAAAGACACACTCGACCTCCACCGGTGCGCCAAGCGGCAGTGAGCTGCTCCCCACTGCGGCGCGTGCGTGTCTGCCCGCGTCGCCGAAAACCTGCACCATCAGCTCGCTGGCACCGTTGGCGATCTTCGGGTGATCTGTAAACTCCGGCCCGCACGCGACGAAGACGCCCAGGCGGACAACGCTCTTGACGCGATCGATCGATCCGAGCTCTGCAGCGACGGCCGCCAGCGCGTTCAACGCACATCGCTGGGCACACTGGATCGCAAGCTCCACGCTCACACCCCCCACGCCCCCCACCCCCTGGCCGACGATTCCGGTGGCCAGGAGCTTGCCATCAACAAACGGGATCTGGCCAGCGACATAGACGAGGTTGCCGACGCGCCGCGTGGGGACATACGCAGCGACGGGCTTGGCCGGCGTGGGCAGCGTAAAGCCGAGGCGCTGGAGATTGGCCGAGGCGGAGAACGCCGGGGAGGTTGAAGACGCGCTCGTCGAATCGTTCATGGGCCGAGGATAGCGACTGCGCAGATCGATCGCCGCCGGGTGCGGCGCACGCGCTGGGGACTCTGTTGACGGTCAGGCGATGCGACGGTGTTCGTTACTTCGCCTTCGCCGCGGCGGATTCACGCCGTTCCGCGCGTGCCTCGTGCAGGGCCTTTGGCGTGATGTGGAACGTGGCCATGCACTTGCCCACGCGCAGTTCTTTACGGAGCCCTCGCGTTGGCAGTTGCTGCACGATGTCCATCTCGATGTCAAAGTTGAACTCATGCCCGGTTCGAAGGCATTCATCAAGGCTTTGCATCGGCGTGATGCGATAGATCGCCGGGCCGAAGCACGGTCGCAAGAACTTGTACTCCAGCCGCTTGCACACGACGGTGTAATCGCCGCCGCAATAGCCGTAGATGTACATGCCGCCGGCGATCTCGCTGTTGGCCAGCAGGCTGGCGCCCGCCATGGCGTTGTACCAGTTGCGGTTGAACCGCCGGAACGGCAGCACCGCCGAGAAGGTGTTGCCATCGACCTTCTTGATCTTGATGCCGCTGCGAAACGCGTAGGGCAACCAGATCAGGCTGGCGATGCGATGCCAGAACGTGCTGCGGCTGGTCAGGCGGGCGACATAGTCCTCGACCTTGTCCATGAACCGCCGCTTCCGCAGGTGGGCCGGGCCGGGCTTGAACGGCGCGACGGATGTCTCCACCGGCCCCACGGCGCACGACGACGCCGGAGCGTGTGCATCGCCTGTGCTTGGCGAGGCTTCAACGGGTTGGACGGGCGTTCCTGCCGACACTGGCGGAAGGATAGCCGATTTCATCCTCGCGGCGTGCGACCCCGTGAACGCCAGGCGAATGCTGATTCGGCCAGATGTTCAGGCCGCCAATCGGCGCGGCATACGCTGGGTCATGCGACGCCAGCGAATCATCCTGTGGGCTTTCGCGGTGCTCTTTGCCGCCGCGGTGGCGTTATCGGTGTTTGTGTATGTCGACGTGAGATCCCAGTTGGCGCGAGAGCGTGCCGAGCGAGCGGCCCAGGCGGCCAAGGGCCAAACCCCGCCGGGCAAAACGACCCCCACCCCCCCCACCCCCCCCTCACCCCCCTCACCGCCCACATCCCCCACGACCACGCCACCGGGCACCCCCGCACCCGCGGAAGCGACGCCGAAGACGCGCCCCTGAGCCTGCGGCTCGCGTCGGACGCCCGCGCCAGTACCATTACCCATGAACATCCTCATCACCGGGGCCAATCGCGGCATCGGCCTCGAACTGGCCCGCATCGCTGCGGCTCGCAAGCACACCGTCTTTGCCACCGCCCGCAAGCCACAGGAGGCGAGTGAGCTTGCGACGATCACGCCCCACGTCCTGACGCTCGACGTCTCCGACGAAGCATCCATCGCGGCGCTCGGCACCACGCTCGCGGACGCGAAGCGTTTCCCGATGCTCAAGGACGGTGGCCTTGATGTCCTGATCAACAACGCGGGCGTCAGCAGCACCGCCAAGCAACTGGCCGAGCTCACCTCGGCCGAACTCACGCGTGTATTCATGGTGAACTCGTTCGCGCCGCTGCTGGTCACCAAGGCGTGTGTGGATCTGCTGCGGCGGAGCAAGCACAAGCTCGTGCTGCACATCACCAGCCAGCTCGGCTCGATCGCCAACAACACCGGCGGCAGCTCGTACCCGTATCGAGCGAGCAAGGCGGCGCTGAACCAGCTCAACCGATCCCTCGCGGCGGAACTTGGCCCCGGGGGATTTACCTGCATTGCGGCTCATCCCGGCTGGGTCCAGACGGACATGGGCGGGCCGAAGGCACCGCTGACGCCGGCACAATCCGCTGAACATCTGCTCAAAATCGCTGAGGAATCGGACGCCACCCGGAACGGCGGGTTCTTCAACTATGACGGATCGAAACTTCCTTGGTAGACTTTGCGGCTGGCATCGAGCCAGTCTGTTGAAGAAGCACACCTCATTCGGAGTTTAGTCATGAAGCGTTCCACCTCTGCCGTTGGTCTGCTCGCCCTTGTCGCCTTCGCCTTGCCGCTGTGCGGCTGTGAGCAGAAGGCCGCTCCCGCCCCGGCGGTGAAGGATGCGGGCAAGAAGATGGAAGAAGGCGCGAAGAAGATGGAAGAGGGCGCGAAGCAGGCCGAAGACGCCGCGAAGAAGGCGACCGAGAACATGCCGAAGTAATCGGCGACGTTGGCTGAATCAGAGTCGAACAACGCAAGGGCCGGCGCGATCGCGCCGGCCCTTGTCCTTTGCGTTCAGCGTGTGTTCGAGCGTCGAATGTCTACAGTCTTACTCCTCTCGCTCTCAACACCGGAGACTCTCCATGAATCTTCACTCGATCTCTGCGACCTTGCTGATCTGCTGCATCGCGGCGCCGATGAGTTTCGCGTTCAGCTCAGAGCCTGCGAAGCCCGCGTCCACGCCGCCCGGCACGCCTGCAGCGACGCCCAAGCCGGAGACCAAAGACATGCCCAAAGACGCTTCGCCAACGCGGAGTGCCCCGGCCGTAGTGCTGGACTTCAAGCTCACCGATATCGACGGCAAGGCCTACGACCTGTCGCAGCACGGCGGCAAAGTCGTCATGCTCGTGAACGTCGCCAGCGAATGCGGCCTGACGCCGCAGTACGCGGCTCTTGAGAAGCTGCACGACACGTACGCCGCGCAAGGGCTGGTGATCATCGGCCTGCCCTGCAACGACTTCAGGGAGCAGGAGCCGGGCACGGAGTCTGAGATCAAGGCGTTCTGCTCGTCGAAGTACGGCGTGTCGTTCCCGATGATGTCCAAGGTGAAGATCAAGGGCGCGTCGCGCTCGCCGATTTACGACTTCATCATCAAGCAGCCCGCGCCGATCGGCGGCAAAGAGCCCGCGTGGAACTTCACGAAGTTCATCGTGAGCCGCGAGGGAAAGATCGTTGATCGGTTCGAGCCGCAGACGTCGCCATCAGACCCGAAGGTCGTCGCGCGTCTGGAAGCGCTGCTCAAAGAGAAGGCGCCGGAGTCGAAGGGCACGAAGCCGGAGACCGACGCGAAACCGTCAAAGCCCGTCGAAGCGCCCGCCCAAACGCCGGCGGCGTCGCCCGCGAAGAAGTGACGTTCAACGCCCGTTGATCTGGTGCCGCGAATCGAGCGATCAATCCGGCGTGTTCATGACCTTGGCGATGGAGGCAGCGAGCGCTGCGCCATGTGCGTGGTCGAGCTTTGTCGCTGGCCATGAGATGCCCAGGCCGGCGCCGGCGCTCGGCTTGGGGATGATGTGGAAGTGAACGTGCATGACCGCCTGATGGGCCTCGCTGCCGTTGTTCTGCAGGATGTTGTACGCGTCGCAGCCGGTGGCGCTCATCACCGCCCGACAGATCCGCGGCAGCACCCGCCCGATCGCCCCGGCAGACTCATCGCTCAGTTCCGCCAGCGTTGCCTTCTCTTCCTTCGGCACCACCAGCGTGTGCCCCGGGCTCAGCGGCGAGACATCCAGGAATGCGAAGACCATCGCGTCTTCGTAGACCTTGTGGCAGGGGATATCGCCGCGGATGATCTTGGTGAAGATGGAGTCGGGCATAGGGGAAGGGATCAAGGGAACAAGGGACCGAGGGATCGAGGGAGCACGGCAATGCAGGCCGAAGGGCGATCAGGAGAAGATTCGTTCCTGGGGCGGCACGATTTCGTCGGTGATCGGATGCTCGACATCCAGGCGGTAATCACCGGAATAGCACGCGGTACACCAGTGCTCGGGCTTGCGGCCGACGCACCCGAGCATGCCATCCAGCGAGAGATATCCCAGCGAATCAACGCCCAGAAACTCGCGGATTTGCTCGATCGTGCGCCCGTTGGCCACGAGCTGGTCGCGAGTTGCGAAGTCCACCCCGAAAAAGCACGGGTGGCGGATGGGCGGGCAGGAGATGCGCAGGTGGATTTCCTTGGCGCCGGCGTGGCGGATCTGTTCGATCTTGGCGCGGGTGGTGGTGCCGCGGACGATGGAGTCATCGACGATGATCAGTCGCTTGTCCTTGACAATCTGGGAGATGACGTTGAGCTTGAGTCGCACCGCGGCCTGCCGCAACTGCGGCGTGGGCCGAATGAACGTGCGCCCCACGTATCGATTGGGCACGATCGCCTCGCGAAGCTGAATTCCGCTGGCCCGGGCGTATCCGACCGCGGCCGATCGCCCGGAGTCGGGCATCGGCACGACATAGTCCGCGTCAACCGGCGACTCGCGGGCCAGGGCCTCGCCGAATGCTTCTCGCGTGAGCTGCACGTTCTGCCCGAAGACGACCGACGCCGGGTGCGCGAAATAGACGTGCTCAAAGACGCAGTGGGCCGGCGGGACACTCGTCTCGGCGAACCGGCGGGTGCTGATGCCCTTGTCTGAGAGCGTGACGATCTCGCCCGGCTCGATCTCGCGGACGAAATCCGCACCCATGACTTCCAGCGCGACCGTCTCGGACGCGACGCAGTGTTGCCCGCTGGGGAACCGCCCCAGCACCAGAGGACGCCAACCCCACGGGTCGCGCGCTGCTTCGATGCGATCACGGAAGAGGAAGACCAGCGAGAACGCGCCCTCAAGGTGGCGGAGCGTCGCCGCTAGAGGGTCGCTGGTCTGCTGCTGCGCAGGCGCGGCCAGGAGATGGATCACCACTTCGGTGTCGCTGGTGGTGTGAAAGAGGTGGCCCGCCTGCTCGAACTGGGCTCGGAAGGCGTCGGCATTGATCAGGTTTCCGTTATGCGCCAAGGCCACCTGCCCGCCCACGAAGCTCTCCAGCAGCGGCTGGGCATTACACGCCAGCGAGCCGCCGGCGGTCGAGTATCGGTTGTGCCCGATCGCGCCCGCGGTCGCGCGGGCGTCGAGCTTGGTCAGCAGGTCCGGCCCAAGAACCTCGGGCACCAGGCCCATGCCGGTGTGGGCGGTGATCCGCGTCGAATCAGAGACCGCGATGCCGGCGGACTCTTGCCCGCGATGCTGCTGGGCGTACAGGCCGAGGTAGACCGACGACGCCGCACCCGGCACACCCCACACGCCGACGACACCGCATTTCTCTTTCTTCTCGTAGTCCGAATGGTTCGCGCGCGCGTTCGGCTGCGAGCCATGCGTTGACGCGCCCGATCGTGAGCTCGCAGAGCGCAGCGCGGCGGAGTTGAGCACCGGGAGAGAGATGTTTCGGGCCATTGCCCAACGATAGCGCCGCGCGGCCGTCTCGCGCGCGAATCCTCGGCTCGATGTCGAGCATCGGCGAGAACTTTACCGAGCGGCGGGCGCGGGCTCGGCGGGCGAGGCGTCGGGGCGTCCGCCGACCATGCCGCGGATGAGGCCATCGGCCTCGCGAGCCCGGACTCGGAGGCTGTCGATCTCTTCCTGTCGTTTGGCGCTGTATCGGGCGATCATCTGCCCCTTGGGGCCGATCAGATAGATCTCAAACGGGTGGATGATGTTGTCCATCGTCGAGCCGTCGGACAAGGTGATCTTGTCGTCGCCCTTCTCCTCAAGGTGCAGCTTGAAATCGTTCATCAGCAGAGCCCGGGCGGTGTGGGCTGGCTGACCGCCCTCCAGCGGGTGTGGCTCGGTCAAGAACTTCCAGTTCGACCAGTTCACGCCGATCTTGTCCCCCCACCGCTTCATCACTGCGGGCGAGTCGTGCACTGGGTCGAGCCCGAAGCCGATGAACTGGACATTCGTATCGGCCAGGTCACGCTGCAGGTTGGTCATCTGCGTGACGATCGTCGGGCATGCCAGGGGGCAGTTGCTGAAGACCCACGAGGCGATCGTGACGCGCTTGGAGAAGATCGCCTCGGTGAAGGCGTTGCCGTCCTGATCAACGAGCTGGAATGGCGAGAGTTGGAACAGCTCGCCTTCGTAATCCGGCGAGAGCGCGGTGCGCTTGACCGGCGGGTCTTTGGGCTGCGTGGCCGGGTAGTTCAAGAGCGCCGCGACGCTGAGCAGGAAGACCGCCGCGGCGATGACGGCCGTCGTCTTCATCCACGATGGCATGCCCTGAGCGGCGGGCGAGGTGGCTGCGCTCGGGGTGGCGGGCTGACTGGGCGACGGCTGCGACTCAACGGCGGACATGCGGACTGCTCCTTGAACAACTTTGGAGACTTTACGAGCGCCGCCGGGAAAGGTTCAACCGTGATATCGCGTGACGCGCGAAGGCCGGACCCATCCGGAGGCCCGGTTCATCTCGACCGGCCGCGGCTCAAGACCACCCAGCCGAACGCCGCCCCGACAATCGCAAACGCGCTGCCGCTGAGCCAGTGCATCGGCGTCACCGCCTCGTGCCCGTTCAGAAGTGCGGTGCGGGCCAAATCGCTCGGCCACGACAGCGGGTTGAGCATCATCGCGTACCGCATGATCATCGATGCGCCCGCCGCGGGGAAGAACGCACCTGAGAGCATCAGCATCGGCATCAGCACCAGGTTCATCACGGCGTGGAAACCTGATGTGCTGTTCACCCGCCAAGCGAAGGCCAAGCCGACCCCGGTGATCCCCAGGCTCATCATCGCGATCGCCACCAGTGCGATGAGATACGACACAGGGTGAAACGGCAGCCCGGCCAGCGGGCCGGCGGCGAGCATCACGGCGCTCTGCGCGCTGGCGATCGTCGCCGATCCGACGATCTTCGCTCCAACAATCGCCCACGTTGGCGCGGGGCTGACGATCGCACCTTGCAGAAAGCCCTCGGCCCGATCCTCAATCAGCGACATCGCGGCGAAGATCGACGTGAACACACTCGTCAACGCGCTCATGCCCACCACCAGGTACGCCGCGTAGGAAATGCTTCCCGCGCCACCCCCTCCATCCGCACCACCCCGCAACGTAAACGAATCTCCAAACCCCGAGGCGAGCACCACCCAGATGATCGCGGGGGTTGCAACGCTCGCCGCGACGCGAGCGGGCTGCCGCCAGAAACGGGCCAGTTCGCGCCAGAGCAGTGCGCGAAACGCGACAACGCCCAGGGCGCTGGACGAGCTCACCGAGATCGGCATCGCGTCGCTCATCGCCTGCGCCCCTTTGCCGCCTTTGTTGCGATCGGTGAACCGTCGTCGCTGACCAGCGGCTTGCCAGTCAACGACAGGTACAGGTCCGCCAGCGTTGGCGGGCCGACCTGAAACGTGAGGCCCGCGTGCGTCAGCCTCCGGACGGCGTCGTCCGTGCGCGCCGGAGTCCCCGGGCGCGACGGGGTCGAGCGGCCGAGAACGATCCCGCCGGGCTCGGTTGTCACTTCAAGGCCGCAGCCAGAGAGCAACGCCGGCACATCCAGGGCCTCGCCGGGTGGCAGTGTGACACGGATGACCGTGCCGCCGAGGCGCCGCTGCAGCTCCGTGGGTGTGCCGTCGGCGACGATCTGGCCATCGTGGAGGAGAATGATGCGTTCGGCCCGCTCGGCCTCGTCCATCAGGTGTGTGGACATGATGACCGTCAGCGGGTTCATGCGCGAAGCGGTGCCGCTGGTTTCGCTCGACGCGGCGTTCGTCCTCGCTCGCCTCGCCTGTTCAAGCGCACCAAAGAACTCCATGCGAGCCCGCAGGTCGAGCCCACTGGTGGGCTCGTCCAGGAACAGGATGTCCGGCCTCGCGAGCGTCGCCCGCGCCAGATCGACGCGTCTGGCCAGTCCGCCCGAGAGCGTCTTCACGCGATCGTTCAGGCGATCGGACACACCCAGCATCGCCGCGGCGTCGCGCGCCGCGGCTTTGGCGAGCCCTGACGGCATCGAGAGCAGGGCCGCCGCGAGCTCAAGGTTCTCGGCGACGGTCAGCATCGGATCCAGGGCCGGGGACTGGAACGCGACGCCGATGCGAGCGCGGATCTCCAGGAGCGGGCGCGGGCCGGCGAGCGCATCGTGCCCGAGGATCTGGATCTGCCCGGAGTCGGGGCGGTGCAACGTCGCAAGCGCCTTCAAGAGCGTCGATTTCCCTGAGCCGTTAGGCCCCAGCAGCGCGACCCACTGGCCGGCGGGGATCGAAAGATCGGCCCCATGCAGCGCGACCCGCCGCTCGTGCTGGCCCATCCGCCTTGCCGATCGCAGGATCGGGAATGTCTTGCGAACGCTCTGTGCGACAATCGAGAACTTCGAGCCCGTCGGTGAGGGCTCCGCCGGTGCGGGCGATGCACACCCGGGACCACCCGCAGGGGTCATCGGTTCAGGGCTTGTGTTCGGCGGCTCGTGCATCGGTGGCGAGGTTAGCGGAAGATGACGCGTCGCGTCTCAGCGGATCAGGGCGCGGACGATGACCTCGCCAACCATGAAAAGCAGCAGCAGCGGGAGATGGATGATCGACCCGATGAAGACCGCACGGGCCCGAACCCGCGTCCGCTCAAGCATCAGTTGAACCGTCGCCGCCAGGAAGATCATGCTCGTGAACGACGCCGCGGCGACGTACACCAGACCGAGCCGATCGGGCATCGCAAACGCCGGGGCGACCGTCGCCGGAACGAGCAACACCGCCCATGCCGCGACCATGAACGAGGTCAGATGGCCGGTGCGATCAAAGATCGGCAGCATCTTGAAGCCGCCCTGGGCGTAGTCGTCGCGATACATCCACGCGATGGCCAGGAAGTGCGGGATCTGCCACACGAACATCAGCCCAAAGAGCGACCAGCCGCCCCACTCGGCGAGCGACGCGAAACTCGCAAACTCCGTTTCCAGCGTCCGACCGGCGCACCAGCCGATCAACGGCGGCAGAGCGCCCGGCACTGCGCCGACGAGCGTCGACAGCGGTGTCACCGGCTTCATCGGCGTGTACATGAGCACGTAGACCAGAATCGTGACCAGCGACACGCTCGCCGCCGCGGGGCCGCACAGCCAGGCCAGCATCGTCACGCCCGCGATGCTGAACAGCACGCCCGCGTACAAGGCGTGATCCGCACGCAGGCGACCAGTCGGGATCGGTCGAGCGCTCGTCCGCGGCATCAGCGCATCGCGGCGGTGCTCCCACCATTGATTCAGCGAGTTTGCACCGCTGGCAGACAGCGCCGTGCCGACGATGCAACCCAGCGCGGTCAGCCATATCGCCATCGACGCAAGATCAGAGCGTTGGCCCGCGATCGCCAGGATGAAACCGACCGCCGCGGTCAGGGTGACAAGTCGTGTGATTCGCGGCTTGCTCAGTTCAAGGACCGCCGCGAGTCCGCGGGGCAGCTCTTTGCGCCCAACGGCGGCGACCGCCGCAGCGGCCGGCGCGTCAAGACGAACCAGCGCCCAGGCGTCAGTCTGCACCGCCATCGACGCGCCCGCGTGTCGTGGGTCGGGACGAGACTCTGGTGTGGCATTCGGTCGGTGCATGCGACGCTCCGAGACACTCGCCGCCGGCAACGAGCCTCGCGGCGAGATCGAATGCTATGTGCGGCCGGCTCGGCCCGGCGTGATATCCTGCGAACGATGAACCCCGACGCCACGCCGCCATCAACAGGATCTTCCGAACCCTCGAGCCCACCTCTCCCCGCGCCGCCGACCCGATCCCTCGCCCTGCGCGTCATGACGATGCCCAAGGACACGAATCAGTACGGCACAATCTTCGGCGGGGTCATCCTCTCGATCATCGACCAAGCGGGCTTCGTCCGCGCCCGCCAGCACGGGGCCCATCGCTGGGTGACGGTGGCGATGGACGCCGTGGAGTTCAAGCAGCCTGTCATGCTCGGAGATATCGTCAACGCGTACGCGACGACGGTTCGGGTAGGCCGCACGAGTGTGACCGTGCAGGTGGACGTGGAAGCCGAGCGGTTCACCACTGGCCAGACCGTCCCGGTCACCGAGGCTCGAATGGTCATGGTGAGCGTCGATGCGCACGGGCGTTCGATCCCGTTCTCGTCTGCCCCGACAATTTCAGAGTGAGCGGCTGAGCACACGGTCGTTCAGAAGAGCATTCGCAGCGTCATTGAAGGAGCGAGCGATGGCCAAGAACACAACGCGATCCAAGCGAGCCAGCACCGCCGCCGCCCGGCGCAGAAAGCCTGCAACGGCCCGTAGCTCAGCCCGGCCTGCCAAGGCGATGAAGAAACGCGCCGCGTCACCCAAACCCGCGCTGACCAAGGGTCGGGGCACATCGTCCGCCAAAGGCACCTCGGCAGTGCGCCCAAAGGCCGCCGGCAAGTCGACATCGAAGGTCAAGCCGCGCGCGGCGAAAACCACCACCCCCAAGCCCGCCCGACGCCCGAGCCGCAACCCCGGTACACTCCGGGCTCCCTCACGGAAGACCACAATGCTCAACTCCACGCATGTCGAAGGAACCATGGTTGACGGCGTGCTCGTCGCCAAGCTCAAGTGCGAGAAACTCGGCGAGTACGAGGCGGGGATCGTTCAGGGGGATATCTCGAACGCCGCCAAGGGCACGTCGTGGAAAGTCGCGCTCGATTTCACCGATGTGCAACTGATCTCATCGGTCGGCTTGGGCTTGATCGTCACGCTGAACAAGGCCGCGAAGACCAACAAGGGTCGCATGTCGATGTTCAACCTGAACCCGAACCTGCTGAACCTTTTCAAGATCACGCGGCTGGATTCTGGCCTCTTGATCAAGACGACCGCCGCGGAGGCGATCGCCGCGGTCAAGTGACCCGCGCAGGTGATCCGGTGGCTCAAAAACGAAGGGCAACACGAGGCCGGAGCGTCGGAATCGACGGCGCGTCGTTGTACGACGAACTTCGTGAAGCCAAGCTCGCACGCTGGCCAGTGTCAGAACCCAGGCCCGAAACCGCCGCGCCCCACGATTCAGCACCATCAGACTTCCCGCACACGCGCGCATGGTTCGCCTCGCGGGGTTGGGCACCCTTCGACTTTCAGTTGCAGGCATGGCGTGCCTTCGCCGCCGGGCGCAGCGGCCTGATCCACTCCCCCACCGGCACCGGCAAGACGCTCGCGGCGTGGATGGGGCTCATCGAAGATGAAGCCGAGCGAGCTGGCCTTTCGCCCGCCTGCGGCACATTGGCTGCGCCGGCTGGGAAGAGCGCAGCCATCGCGCCTCATGCGACACGCACGCCGTCCGCGCCCGAGCCACCCGGCCTGCGTGCGCTGTGGCTCACGCCCTTGCGAGCGCTGGCGACCGACACCGCCGGCTCATTGCAAGCGGCGTGTGATGGCCTCGGGCTGAAGTGGAAGGTCGAGCTGCGCACCGGCGACACAGCGGGCTCGGTGAAGTCTCGCCAGCGGGAGAAACCGCCGCGTGCGATGGTGACGACGCCCGAGAGCCTCAGCGTCATGCTGTCATACGCCGGAGCGCGCGAGATGCTCTCGGGCGTTCGACTCGTCGTCGTCGATGAATGGCACGAGTTGCTGGGCTCCAAGCGCGGCGTGCAGACCGAGCTGGCCCTCAGCCGCCTGCGCGCGTGGAACCCCGGCATCGTCATCTTCGGTGTCAGTGCCACGCTCGGCAACATCGAACGCGCCGCCGAAGCGCTCGTCGGCGTTCCGGTCGCGGGCGAGCGCACCAGCACGACCGCCGCTCCCTCACCGCTGCTCATCCGAGGCGTGAGCGAGAAACGCTACGAGTTCCGCACGCTGCTGCCGGCGAACGTCGAGCGATTCCCATGGGCGGGCCACCTGGGCCTGCGGCAGTTGGAGGCGGTCATCGGCGCGATCGAATCGGCCAACAGCTCGCTGCTGTTCTGCAACACGCGCGGGCAGGCGGAGATCTGGTATCAATCGCTCCTGAAGGCTCGACCGGAGTGGCTGCGCCTGGGCGCGATGGCGATGGGATCTTCGAGCGACCACCGACCAGCGGGGGCGGCGGGTGCTGACACGCCGCCGGTGACATTGCCTGAGCCAGCGGACGCGACGATCGGCGAGGGCGCGTTCGACTGCGTTCTCCCGCTGGCATTGCACCACGGCTCGGTGGACCGCGACCTGCGTCAACGCATCGAAGCGATGATCAAGGCCGGGCGCGTGCGGTGCGTCGTGTGTACCAGCAGCCTCGACCTCGGCGTGGACTTTCCGCCGGTGGATCAGGTGATCCAGATCGGCAGCCCCAAGGGCGTCGGGCGGCTGCTTCAGCGAGCCGGGCGATCCGGTCATCAGCCGGGCCGGGCGTCGCGCGTTGTGTGCGTGCCGACGAACACGCTGGAGATCATCGAGTTCGCAGCCGCGCGCGACGCGGTGGCCCTCGGCCAGATCGAGTCGCGCGAGCCGATCCGACTGGCGCTGGACGTCCTGTGCCAGCACATCGTCACCTGCGCCAGCGGCGGCGGCTTTGTTGAGGGCGACCTGCTCAACGAAGTTCGCTCGACCTGGGGCTTCGCCAACCTCAGCAACGAGCAGTGGCGATCGGTCATGGACTTTTCCATCAGCGGCGGCGCGACGCTTCGCGCGTACGACCGCTTCGCCCGCATCATCCTCAAGGACGGACGATGGGTCGTGGCCAGCGACACCGTCGCACGCCAGCACCGCCTGGGCATCGGAACTATCGTTTCTGAGAACGCGATCCTCGTGAAGTTCGAGCGCGGCGCAACACTCGGCACCGTCGAAGAGGGATTCCTCAGCAAGATGAAACCCGGCGACGTCTTCGTCTTCGCCGGTCGCCGACTCGAACTTATCCGCCTTCGCGAGATGACCGCCACCGTGCGACCCGCCAAGAAAAGCGGCATCATGAGCTCCTGGCAGGGCGCACGAATGGCCCTCAGCGCCCAACTCGCCGATCGCGTTCGCGAGCGATTCGCCGAAGGCGCCCGAGGCGAACTCCGCGGGCCGGAGATGCAGTGTGCCGGCCCACTTCTGGAGCTTCAGAGCCTCTGGAGCGCTCTGCCGACACCTCAGAAGCTCGTGATCGAAGAGGTCTCCACGCGCGACGGACACCACGCCTTCATCTACCCGCTGGAGGGCCGGCTCGTCCACGAGGGACTCGCGGCGCTGGTCGCGTTCCGCCTTGCGAGGATCTCGCCTCGCACTGTGATCATCGCTGCGAATGACTACGGATTCGAGCTGGTCAGCACCACGCCGATCGACCTCGACGAGCACGCCTGGCGATCTCTGCTCTCGCCGGAGAATCTCTCGGACGACCTCATCGCGTGCATCAACGCCAGCCAGATCGCCCGCCGCCATTTTCGCGAGATCGCTCGCGTCGCTGGCCTGCTCGTCGCCCAGCTCCCCGGCTCGATGGCCCGTACCGGGCGCGGCCCCAGCGCACGCCACATGCAGGCCAGCAGCGAGCTCTTCTTCGATGTCTTTGAAGAGTTCGATCCCGGCAACCTCCTGCTCCTCCAAGCGAGGCGTGAGGCGATGGACAACCAGCTTGAGTATGCCCGGCTTCAGCACGCGCTGGATCGAATCCGAGATTGGGATGTGAGCGTGCAGCGTCCCGGCCGACTCACGCCTCTGGCCTTCCCGCTCTGGGCCGACTCGATGCGTCAGCAGCTCTCCACCGAGAGCTGGGAGGATCGGGTCCAACGCATGCTCAAGCAACTCGAAGCCGACGCGCAGCGGAGTACCCTGCGATCTTGACGCCCGCCGCGCACAGCCCGCTGCCTCTGACCGAACCCACCGCGCTGGCGCGCGACAATGGGGCGGCGTTCTCGCTCGCCGGCGAGTCGTTCGTGGCGTTCGCTTCCGGTGTTCTCCACTGGCCCGCCCGGCGAGCGGTGCTGGTTGCGGATCTGCACCTCGGCAAGGCCAGCACGATGTCCGCCGGCGGCCTGCCGGTGCCCGCCGATCTGTGCGTCCAGACCGCGCGGCGTGACCTGGCCCGACTCTCGCTCGAACTCTCGCGACTCGACGCGCAGCACCTGTACATCCTCGGCGATCTCATGCACGCCCGCGAGTCCTTTCAGCCCGAAGTCATGGACGAAGTCCGGCGCTGGCGGTGCGAGAGCCACGACGCGCTTCGCATCACGCTCATCCGCGGCAACCACGACCAGCGCGCCGGCGACCCGCCCGCAGACTGGCAGATGGACTGCGCCGACGAGCCGTTCGAGGTCGCGGGCATCGCGCTGCGGCACATTCCGCCGCGAGCCGAGGGGGCCGAGACGGATCGACGTCCGTGGATGGCCGGACATCTTCACCCGATGGTGTCACTCGGCGCTGGCACCGGTGAGAGGCTGCGATCCAAGTGTTTTCACCTGACGCGAGGCGGCGTGATCCTGCCGGCGTTCGGCTCGTTCACCGGCGGCGCGCGAGTCGTGCCCGCGCCGGGCGATCGTGTCTTGCTTTGCGGACCCGTCGGTGTGATCGCCTGGAACTGCGGCGCATAAGTCCGAGAAGCCCGTCGGCAGCCCGATCCTGGCAGCCTGTGCTTCGCGTGGCAGGCCGAACCGTTGCGACCGGCGTTTGCACCGGCGCGAATGTCACCACGCACCGTCAACAGGCCGAAAGCACTCGCTGCAACCGCGTGCCATTCCACGCGTGTACGGATGCTGTTCACCGCCGGAGAAGCAATGAAGCCCAACGCCAACGCCGAGCCCAAGCGCGAGCCAACCAACACCGTGCGCATTTCTGCGGTGGACCTGATGCGTCTGGATCAGGAGATGAACCTGAAGAAGGCCGGGACCAACTCTCGCCGCGCGTTCATCCGTTGGCCATTCGCCAAGCAGAGCCTGCTCGTCGAGATGCAGCAACCCGGCGGCGCTGGCTCCTCGCTCCACTACGCCTGCCGCAATCTCTCCACGACCGGCATGGGGATCCTCCACTCGTCCTACATCCACTCCGGCACGCGCTGCAACGTCCACCTGCCAGACCTTGAGGGGAACATCCACCCCACCCGCGGCAAGGTCATGCGCTGCGTCCACTACAAGGGCGTGATCCACGAGGTCGGCATCGGCTTCGACAAGCCGGTGAACATCCGCGACTTCGTGCAACTGGACCCGCTCGACGGCGCCTTCACGATGGAACACGTCAGCCCTGATCGCCTCAGCGGCTCGGTGCTTCACGTTGACGACTCATCGATGGATCGTCGCCTCGTCCGTCATTACCTGAAGGACACGAATCTGAACGTCGTCAACGCTGACAATGCCGAGCAGGCCCTGGCCCGCAGTAACGAGGGCTTTGATATCGTCCTCTGCGAGAGCGACCTGCCGGATATGCCCGGCACGAAGTTCATCGAGGCCCTGCGGAGCAAGGGTGGCCAGATGCCCATCATCGTGACCACCAGCGACGGGCGTGTCGCGACGCGCACCGAAGCCCGCGAAGCCTGCGCCAGCGCCTACCTCTGCAAGCCGTTCACCCAGGATCAGCTCCTCCGCGCCCTGGCAGAGTTCATGCTCATGGAAGCCTCGGACACCGACTCCGGCGGGCCCGTCCACAGCGTGCTGGCCCCGACCGATCCTGCGTACACCTTCGTACCAGAGTTCATCGAGGAACTGTGTCAGACCGTCACCAAGATCAACGCTGCGATCACCGCGGCGGACGTCGCGATTCTCAAACGCCTCTGCTCGCAGGTTCGCGGATCGGCCAAGGGCCTGGGCTTCCCGATCCTCGGCTCGTCAGCCGACGCGGCCGTGATCGCCCTCGAACGAGGCAAGGTGCCGGCGGATTGGACTCGCGCCGTCCGCTCGCTGGTCGGCATCGCTATGCGAGTCCGCGTCCGCGAGCCCGAGCGAAAGGCCAGTTGAAGCCGCGGGCCGAGCGCACGCTACCATCGGCGATGCCGAATCCCGCACTTCTGGAAGCCTTCGAGACGCCCTCTCGTACACCCTTCGTGATCGAGCACGTCAGCGACGAGTTCACCTCCGTCTGCCCGAAAACCGGCCAGCCGGACTTCGGCTCCATCACGCTCCGCTATCAGCCCGCGCCCGCTGGCACGCCCGCCAGCGCCCGCGGCTGCGTCGAGCTCAAATCCCTCAAGCTCTACTACCAGTCGTTCCGCAACGAGGGCATCTACTACGAGGCCGTCAGCAACCGGCTGCGCGATGATCTCGTCGCGCTGCTCTCGCCCGCGTGGCTCCAGATCATCACCGACTGGAAAGGCCGCGGCGGTATCCGCTCGGTCATCCGCGCCGACCACGGCGAGGTCCCCCCGCACTTCCGCGGGCGGTGATGTCCGCCCACGACCGTGCCATCGAGGTCCGCTCTGGGACCTCGATTGGTGAACAACATCATGCCAACGATCACAGCTCGCTAAACTTCGGCGGACGCGATTCACGCTCCGGTAGCTCAGTTGGATAGAGCGGCGGTCTTCGAAACCGCAGGTCGCAGGTTCGAGCCCTGCCCGGGGTATTGCGTGCTCAGCACCGTGTTCGGCTAGCGGCCCTCGCGAGCGTTCCATCGCTGCACAAACGCCTCGTACTGCTCGGGCGTGTCAACGCCCGCGGCCCCCGGCTCGCAGAGCCCCACGCCGATCGTCAGCCCGTGCTCCAGCACGCGAAGCTGCTCAAGCTGCTCGGTCCGCTCCAGCGGAGTTGACGGCATCTGCGCGTACCGCTGCAAAAACGCGTTTCGATACGCGTACACGCCCACATGACGCAGCGCCGCGCTCTCGGGATCGCGGCGATGATCGCGATCGTGTGGGATCGCGCCGCGCGAGAAGTACAGGGCGCTGGAGTCCAGACGCCGCACGACCTTCACGATGTTTGGGTTGCCGAAGTCCGCGTCAGACGCGATCGGACACGCCACCGTGCCGACCACCGCGCCCGGCGTCGTGAGCAGCGCCCGCACCGCGGCGTCAATCGTCTCGGGCTCGATCTCCGGCTCGTCGCCCTGCGCGTTGACGATGATCTCATCGGGCTCGAGGTTCAGCAACGTCGCCGCCTCCGCCAGCCGGCTGGTGCCGTTGGCATGATCCGGGCTTGTCAGCACGACTCGCGTACCGAACGGGCGAAGCGCTTCGACGATTTGAGCATCGTCCGCCGCGACAATGACCAACCGGCAGCACTTGGCCATCGCCGCCCGCTCAACCACATGCTGCACCAACGGCTTGCCGGTGCGCGACGCCAGCACCTTGCCCGGAAACCTCGTCGAGGCCAGCCGAGCGGGCACAATGATCACGGCGGAACTCACACTCACGCCCACAACAGGCTCACTGACGAACTCCCGCAGACCGCTCTCTTCACGTTCAAGTTCACGCTCACATTCCGTTTCGTGTTCATGTTCGCGTTCATGTTCTGCTTCGGGTTCATGTTCGCCTTTACGCGTTCGTCGCCGCCGCCCCGCCCGTCTGCCGAAGCTGCGCGATCAACGCCTTCAACTGATCGCGCTTCGCCCGAATATCCCGATACCCGATCTGCTGGATCGCAATCGCGCTAGCGATCTTCTCAGCCTCCAGAGCGCGGCTCAGATCCCGCGTTCCCTCCGCTTGCTTCAGCAAGCTCGACATCAGCCCGTACCGCAGTTCCAGCCCGACCTCGTCGTTCGCGTCGGCGTGCTGTTCCAACGCCTGCTTGAACGTTTCGGTGGCCTCTTCCGTCCAATCGAGTTCTTGGAACGCGATGCCCAGGCACGCCAGGGCCGCGGAGCGCTGCTTCGGATCGTCCTTGGCTTTCTGAAGCTGCTCGATCGCCTTCTCAGGCTGGCGATCACGCAGATAGCACTTGCCCAGTTCGAGTTTCAGCAAGAGGTTTGTCGGATACGCCTGCACCTGTAACTCAAGCTCGCTGGTGTGCAAGCGGTTCTGCACGTCCGCAGCCTGGACATACGCGTCCTTCGCGCCGGTGTCCGACGGATTTGCGTCCGCCGCGACCTTCAGCCTTTGCACCTCTTTACGCCCGACGTCCAGGCGGATGTCCCCCGCGATCTTGCGAAACGCAAACTCCTGAGTCTGCGTGTACGCCGCTTCTGCGACTTCGATCGCGGTGGTGACGTCCGCAGGCGTACGCCGTTGCCAAAGCACCCCGATGTACTTCTTGATCACGACCCGATCGGCAGGGTTGGCCTCGTACTCCGCCTTCGCCGCGAGGATCGCCTTCTGCTGGCTCTCGTCGGTCTTGACCAGCGACCGCTCCTCGTTGAGCAAACGCTGCTTCTCGGCATCCTTGATGTTCTGGCGATACCCGCCCTCTTTGCCCGTGTTCTCGTAGCCGCCCTTGTGCATCGTCGCCTGAGCGCTGAGATTGCGAACATCCGCCGCGAGCTTGTTGTCCGACGGATCCAGCCGCGTGCCGACCTCGCCAGCCTGCACTGCCAGATCGAACATCTCCAGCTTGACGAACGACTCCAGCAGCGTCACAAACCAGTCCTTGCGCGGTCGATCGTGCTTGATGCACACGCCCAGGGCGCTGGCGCCGAGCAGCTCGCCCACATCGCGGAGGTTCAACGTCGCGATCGAGCTCACGACCTTCACCGCCGGGCGAGGCTCACGGATGTTGATCCCCCACTCCAGCAACGCCCCCAGGAACTTGTGAACCGGCGACGACCCGGCGACCGCCGACGCTGTCTCCTTGCTCGTGCTCGTGGCCCCGCCGGCGCGGAACTGATCGCACGACGCAAAGAACCCACGAATCGCGTCGAGGTTGTTCGGCTCAAACCGCAGCCCCTGCAGCCACAGACTGATCGCGTACTCGTACTGCCCGGTATCGTGGACCGAGCGGGCTCGATCGAAGAACCGCTTGGCCTTCTCGGGCGAGAACTCCATGCCGTCGCCCGAGGGCTTGGGTGGCTCGCCCGGTCCGCCGCCTTTGTCACCGCCGCCAGATTTGCCGAAAATGCCGAAAAGGGCCAACGGGCGCTCCTTGCCTTTGAAATGCTCCCGAACACACGCGGCCCAACTCGCCGCGCACCATCAGCCCCCGACCCGCGACGCCCACTCCCGGGGACGGACGTTTCACGACCGCGGCCCCGCCAAGCCCCATGTTAGCAAAACCCTGGGCCCCCGGCCAACAGATCCGCCCCGATGCCCCTAAACTCCCGGAGCATGATGCGCGACGTCAGCGAACTGGACATCACGACCTACCCGGAGCCGGTCCTGCGCGAACGCGCCGCGGCCATCCCCGCCGTCAACGACGATGTCCGCGCCGTCGCCCAGCGCATGATCGAGGTCATGCACCGCTTGGAGGGCATCGGGCTCGCCGCCCCGCAAATCGGCCTCAGTTGGCGGATGTTCGTCGCCCATGTCCACGAAGACGAAGAAGACGGCCGCTTCGCCGATACTGATCCGCCCTCGGCCACGCTCCAGCCAGAGGTCTACATCAACCCGGTCCTCTCAGACTTCTCCCCCGAACGCGAGCCCTTCAACGAGGGTTGCCTCAGCCTCCCCAAGATCCGCGGCGAGGTCATCCGCCCCACCTCCGTCACCATCACGGCGCTGGACCCGCACGGCAATCCCTTCACCCGACGCGCCACCGGCCTGCTCGCCCGCTGCTGGCAGCACGAGATGGACCACCTCGACGGCGTGCTCATCATCGACCGCATGACCCAGATGTCACGCCTCAAGAATCGCCAACTCGTGCGTGAGCTCGAGCGCCGAGGGAACGCCTGAGTGCCAAGCCCGATGCGAATCGCGTTCCTCGGCGCCGGTGCATTCGGCATCCCCACGCTGGACATGCTCCGCCAGCGCCACACACTCGTCGCTGTCATCACCCAGCCCGACAAGCCCTCCGGTCGCGGCAAGGTACTGACGCCGACCGATGTCGCGCAGTGGGCTGCGATCAGCGCACCGGATGTTCCTGTCTTCAAGCCCGCGAACATCAACGAGCCGAGCGAGATCGAGAGCATCCGAGCCCTCGTCGGCCCCGGCCGCGTCGACGCCTGGGTGATCATCGCCTTTGGCCAGAAGCTGTCGCCCGAGCTTCTCGATGGGCTCTGGGCGATCAACCTGCACGCCTCGCTGTTGCCCCGCTGGCGCGGCGCCGGGCCGGTGCAGGCCGCGGTCCTCGCCGGCGACGCCGATACCGGCAATAGCGTGATCACCATCGCGCAGCGCATGGACGCCGGGCTCGTGTTGGGCCAGAGCAAACGCGTGCTGGAGCCCCACATCACCAGCGGCGATCTCCACGACCTCCTCAGCGCAGATGGCCCGGCTCTCGTCGATGCCGTGCTGCAACAGCATGGCGCAAACGCCGATGTCGCGATCGTTCAGGACGAGGCGCTTGTCACGCGCGCTCGGAAACTCTCGAAGGCCGACTCGTGGGTGGATTTCACCGACACCGCCGAAGCCTGCCGTCGCCGCATCAACGGCCTTAGCCCATGGCCCGGCGTCAGCGTCACGTTTCGCGGCGAGCCCCTCAAACTCCTCCGCTCGACGACGATGCTCGACGACATTCCCGCCAGCGCGATGGAGCAGGTCGAGGCCCACCGCCATACCCCGCGCCCGGCGGGCCAGATCCTCGCCGGAGCGACCGGCCTCATCGCGTGCGCCGAGGGCAGTGTCCTGCGCCTGTGCGATGTGCAAGCCCCCGGCAAACGCGCGATGAAATGGGCCGAGTTCGCAAACGGTGCCAAGATTGCCGGCTTCCCGACCGACGACGACCTCTTCCGCCTCATCGGCGGCCGACCTGCCCCAGCCACGACGCAAACGCCATGACACGCGGCTCATGCGCTGGTACAGTTCGCTGAGCAAGGAGGCTCTGTGCTGACGCTTTGGGACCTGATCGAACCCGCCGCGCGACGGATCTTGCCGGGGCTCAGCCGCCCGGCGAAGGTCGCGGCGCCCGTTCAAGTCGCGCCCGTGGTTCCGGCCCCGCAGCAACCGAAGCTGCTCGCCAACACGCAATCACAACCAACCGCGCCGGTGCCGGTCGCTTCACCCGCGAAGACAGCAACCCCACGCCGTCGCCCGAGCGTCGCGATCCAGAAGCCCGCCGCCCCCGCCGCCCAGGCGTCATCGGCCGCTGCACCATCGCGCGCCGAGTCCGCTCAAGAGACGTACGACCGCGTCGTGCAGCACATGCTCACGACCCACAAGATCCGCGTCCGCCGCTGGCGCACCGCGATGTCCGGCGTCGCGTGGTACGTCGAGTATCGCGACGGCACAATCTCGCGGTTGCTCGAATCACCCAAGCCCAAGGGCCCGATGTCGATGGCGATCTTCCTGCACGAGGTCGGCCACCACGCCATCGGCTTCAACCGCTACAAGCCGCGCTGTCTCGAGGAATACCACGCGTGGCGCTGGTCGCTGGACGCGATGGAGGCCCAGGGCCTGAACATCACCGAGAGCGTCCGCTACCGAATGCACCTCTCGCTCTGGTACGCAGTCTCAAAGGCACGCCGGCGCGGGCTGAAGATGTTGCCCGTCGAACTCGCGCCGTTCACCGAGCGACCGGCGAAGATCCGCGCCACCGATCGCGAGCAGCCGCGGCGAGCTTTGATCGCACGCGCTGGCACCATCCGCATGACGCATTCCTCGGCGTCGCCCGTGCCGCCGATCGCACCACCGCCCCCGGCGCGTGCCTGAACCGCTTCTCACAACTTCATGAGCCGCCAGCCGGGCCGGGCCGCAACGCCGGCGGGATCAGCGAAATACGCCTCAAACGTCTCGACGACGGTCGCGATGTCAACGAAGTCCTCGTCAAGCTCAAAGTGCCTCTCGGCGCTGCCGTCGCGCAGCTCGAGCTGAAACCCCGCCTCGCCATCGCCGGGCTCGGAGAACGTGGTCTGGATGTATCGCTCGTCTTCGAGCGACAGAATCACGAAGCCCTCGGTTGCCTGCGCCAGGTGCCGCGTGATCGCGCGAACGTCTTCGAGCGTCGGCCCATCGACAACGCCATCGACCGGCTCGATATCGAAATCGGCCCATTGGAGGGAGTAGCGCCGTTGTGGAGACTTGGCCTGCACTCTGCCTCCAAGCGACCGTCTTGAATTTCAAATTTGAACTTTCAAATTTGAAATCTGCCTTCCGCCCCTCACTTCGCCCCCACCAACTCCTCCGCCTTCTTCGGCGCACTGATCCCAAGCTGCACCACCGGCCCGTGCGGCTTCGTGCGTTCCTCGGCCAGGGCCTTCTCGGCGTCCTTGTCCGCGTACGTCGTGTTCAGCAGCGCCTTCACCGTCGCGAACATGCCCTTGATCGAGCCGAACGTGTAATCGTTCGCGCTGGTCTCATATCCGCAGTGGACCATGCACTGCTGGCAGGCCTTGTTGCCGCTGGCGCGCCCGTACCGCTCCCACTCTGTCGCGTCGATCAGTTCCTTGAACGTGTCCACGTACCCGTCCTGCAACAGATAGCACGGCTTCTGCCAGCCGAAGATGTTGTACGTCGGCATGCCCCAGGGCGTGCACTCAAACTCGCGCTTGCCCATCAGGAACTCGATGAACATCGGCGACTGATTGAACTTCCAGCTCTTCTTGCGGTTGCTCATCAGCGTCTTGAAGAAGCTCTGTGTCTTCTGGCGCTCCTGCATGAAGCCCTTCTGATCCGGCGCCTTGGGGTACGCGTAGCCGGGGCTCACCATCATGCCCTCAACGCCCAGCGCCATCATCTCGTCAAAGAACTCCCGCACCGCCACCGCATTTGCGCCCTCGAACAGCGTTGTGTTCGTCGTCACTCGGAAGCCCATCTTCACCGCGAGGCGAATGCCCTCCACCGCGGTCTTGAACGTTCCCTCGCGGCAGACCGCAAAGTCATGGTGCTCCTCGCTGCCGTCCATGTGCACGCTGAACGTCAGGTACTTGCTGGGCTTGAACCACCCCGCCTCCAGTTTCTCTTTCAGCAGCAGCGCGTTCGTGCAGCAGTACACGTACTTCTTGCGCGCAACCAATCCCTCCACAATCTCCACGATCTGCGGGTGCAACAGCGGCTCACCGCCCGGGATCGACACCATCGGTGCCCCGCACTCGTCGGCCGCTTTCCAGCACTGCTCCGGCGTCAGCACGCGCTTGAGGATGTGCGCCGGATACTGAATCTTGCCGCACCCGGCGCAGGCCAGGTTGCAGCGAAACAGCGGCTCAAGCATCAGCACCAGCGGGTAGTGCTTGTTGCCACGGAGTTTTTGCTTGACGATGTACGAAGCCACCGTCCACATCTGAGAAATCGGAACGCCCATAGGCCCCGAGTTTAGGCGGGCCCGGTGTCGCGAAGCGCCGCCGCGACACTCTTCTCGCGCCGCATCGAACCCCACCACCTTCGCGCCCGGTCGTCCGCCCAGACTCGATGCCTCGATGCCGCGTGCCTCGATGCCTTCTTCGATCTCACCACCGATTCTCCGAGTCTCCTCGCATCTCTGGGCGAACCAGCAATACCCCGAGTCCGTCTTGTCAGCAGCGAGACACCGACGAACCGATACACTCATCACCTTGGAAGAACGATCCGACAACGAGTTGCTGGCCGCTTATCGGGCGGGGGATTCTCGCGCCCTGGAAGCCCTCATGCGCCGTCATCACGACGACCTGATGCGGTTTTTGACCCGAATGACCGGCGATCGGACCCGCGCCGAGGACGTTTTCCAGGAAACGATGCTCCAGATTCACATCTCGGCGGACACGTTCGACGCCACCCGAAGATTCAAGCCATGGCTTTTTACAATTGCCGCGAACAAGGCACGCGACCTCCTGCGTAGGAACGCTCGGCGACGCACCCTGGACCTGGACGGCCGGGTGGGCGGCGGCCGAAGTGGCGGGGGCGGTGGTGAGGGCACCACGTTTGTGGACCTCATGTCCATCGATGCACCCGGCCCGGACGCGGCCGTGGGTGACTCGGAGAGGGAATCCATGGTTCAGGCGGCAGTTGGAGATCTCCCGCTCGGCCTTCGCGAAGTGCTCCTCATGGCGTACTTCCAGAAGATGAGCTACAGCCAGATCGCCGACGCCCTGGACATTCCCTTGGGCACGGTCAAGAGCCGGCTGCACGCCGCGGTCGCCGCGTTCGCTCGCAAGTGGCAGGTCGTCAGCAAAGGGAACATCGACCGATGACGGATGTCCAACCACCCCATTCTGGCGACCAGCCGACCCTCGGCTTTCAAGACGCCGAGGCGGTCGATGCGCTGGTCAGCGCCGAGTTTGACCTCGGTCGCGTCCCGGCCCGCCTTCGCGAGCGCGCCGGCAAAGCGCTGGCCCTCATGGACGGCCTGGACGCTCCCTCCCCGACCGACGCCCTCAACGCCGATCAACGCATTGCCCAGGGCATGTCCCGCATCGCCGCGTTCTCCATCAACCCCGAGTCCCTCCGCCTCAGCCCCGCCGATGAAGACGCGCTGGAAGCCCTCGTTCAATCCGGCATGAACCCCGCGCAGGTCTCCAGCGGCATGCGAGCCCGCGCCGAAGCCCAGCTTCGCGTCCTCTCACTGCTCGACATCGCCCCGGCGACCACCGGCGCCTCCGACGCCGAACGCCGCGAATCGCTGATCACCCGCTCGATGAAGCTCATCGAGCGCGAGTCCGACGCTCAGCGCACACGCCTGAGCCTTCGTCCACCCGCCGACGGCGCCTCGAGATCACGCACCTGGCGACTGGCCGATCTCGTCTCGGTCGCCGCAGTGCTGCTCATCGGCGCCGCCGTGGTCTGGCCGATCATGGCCCAGGCCCGCGACAGCTCGCGGCGGGCCGCGTGCCTCTCGAACTCCGCCTCGCTCGCCAGCGCGTTCTCGCTCTACGCAAACGACCATCGCGAGAGCCTTCCCATGGCCTCGGCCTCACTCGGCGGCCTGCCCTGGTGGAACGTCGGCTCCAAGGTCAGCGAGTCCAACTCCGCCAATCTCTACACGCTCCGTCGCGCCAACTACGCCCCGCTTCAAACCATGGCCTGCTCCGGCAACTCCAGCGCCGTCATGAGCTGCGACGACGCCACCAAGTCCGACTGGGACCGCTTCGAGAACGTCTCGTACAGCTTCCTGAACCTCTTCGGTCGCCCCGGCGTCGCCACCGGCTCGGTCTACCACGCCGTGCGCCCCGTGGTGCTGCTCGCGGATCGCTCCGCCGTCGTCGTTCGCGCCCGCGCCGGCGCGATCTGGATCGACGTCACAGAGAACTCGCCCAACCACAACGGCTCCGGCCAGACCGCCCTGCTCTCGGACGGCTCCGCACGCTTCCTGAACTCCCCGGACTTCGAGGGCGACAACATCTGGCTCCCCGTCTCGATCGAGGACGCGCTCCGCCGCTCCGCCCAGCTCAAACGCGGCGGGCGCGCCGAGCCCCTCCGCGGCATCGAAACCCCCTCCAGCGCCACCGACATCTTCCTCGGCCCTTGAGCCTTCCGCTATGCTGACCGCATGGCACTGACCCCGCTCGAATCCCGCCTCGCCGCCGCCATCGCCGCGCGCCACGTCGCCCTCATCGACGACCTCCGCACCTTCGTCAACATTCCCACGGGCATGGGCCATCGCGCGGGCCTTGACGAAACCCGTGAGCGCCTCGTCGCCCGCTGCGCCGCACTCGGCGCAACCTCTGAACTCCTGCCCGGTGATCCGCGCCCGACCTGGCTCGACTCACGCGCGATCCAGGCCGGCCGCGCTGTAGACGTCACGCCGACCGACGACGCCCCCCCCACCGTCGTCTGCCGTCGAACGAACTCGATGAAGGAAACCTCGAACGCCGCCGTCCTCATCGCCGGCCATCTCGACACCGTTCACGACCCCCGCGGCTCATTCATCGCCCTCACCACCGACGCAGCGAACACCCGCGCCACCGGCCCCGGCTGCGTTGACATGAAAGGCGGCCTCGTGATCGCCATGCACGCGCTGGAAGCCCTCGCCGAAATCGGCGTGCCCGCGTCCTGGTCCTTCATGCTCAACAGCGACGAAGAAACCGGCTCGTTCCATTCCGATCGCGCCCTGCGCGCCGAAGCCGCCAGCGGCCGCTACTGCGCCGGCATCGCCCTCGAGCCCGCCATGAGCAAGGGCGAACTGGCCATCTCTCGCGGCGGCAGCGGCCAGTTCCTGCTCCACGCCCACGGCCGTCAAGCCCACGTCGGCCGCGACTTCGCCGCTGGCCGCAGCGCCACCAGCGCCCTCTGCGATCGCGTCCTCAAAGCCCACGCCCTCAGCGACGCTGGCGCTGGCGTCTGCGTCAACATCTCACCACTGCATTGCGACCAACCCACCAACGTCGTCAGCGACAGCGCACTGGCCTGGGGCAACGTCCGCTACCCCACACCCGAGACCGGCAACGCCCTGCGTGCCCGCCTCGAAGCTTTGAACGACGCGCCCGACGCCATGCCGCGCGTCGAAGTTCACACCACGTTCAACCGCCCCGCCAAGCCGCTGACT